>JBAYFD010000053.1:0-9554 GCA_041667365.1 Fibrobacteraceae bacterium
TCCCCTTTTCAGTAAAAGACCGGTTGATTACACTGAATGAACCGGAAGGCAGGAGCTTCGCGACAATGCCCGTCGAAGAGACCGCGTATAATTCATTCGCCGCACTTTTGCGGACTCCATAAATTTCAGATGCGGAAAGCCCGTCCGCAGGAGTATAGACCTGCGTTCCCCCGTCCTTGTAAATAGCGCGGACACCGCCGTCCGTTCCGAGGAACAGTGCGCCGTTCAATGTCGCCGCGGAATGAAATGTCACCGGGCGGGAAAAATTTTTCCAGGATGTAGCGGCAAAGGAGACCGCACAGCCAAGTCCGGCCATACAGAGCACAAAGATTCGGAAAAACGGTATTTTACAGGAGTTCACCTGTCAAAATTACCAAAATCCGTTTTATAAAAACGGGGAAAAGCTTTTCTTTATCCCTGGTTTGCAATCTTTCTAGCGCGGCGCACCAATGCAGCGAGCTTTCTGGACATCTTCGTCTTCGGCACGCCCAAGGCCTCACTCAACTCGCCGACCGTATATCCGCTCATAAAATGCAGTTTCAGTATTTTCCGCGATTCTTCCGAAAAATGCCGCAGGACATCCTCGACCATTATGGATTCTATCTTCGGCGGATCACACTTCTTACCCGGCGCGATCTTCCCATTCCAGGTCCAGGCGCTTTCACAGAGGAGTCCCGTCCGGCGCTTGCGTTCCCTTCTCAGATAATCCTTGCACAGGTTAGTGGCGACGAGTATCAGCCAGGCATCGGGATTCCGATGGCGCAGCAATTCTTCCGAATGCGTCTGAACGCGGATATAAAGATCCTGCATTATATCCCAAACAGCATCCGTACGCTTGATTTTAAAGAGACATTGTTTGTAAATTTGCTCCCAATGAGTATTCCAGAATTTTACCACAGACTCTGCAAGAGGACATTCGGAACCTTCTTGCAAAGCATACACTTTGCCTACATAAGTCAGATGCATTTAAACACAAACCCTGAATGTATTTAAGAAAGTTCCAGCAACGCGCCCTAAATCTATGAACAAAAAAACAGAAAAGCAAACCAAAATGAATTTTGCAATCTTTTGTATGCATAGCCTTTTAAAAACAAACGTTCTCTTATGTATATTCGTTAACATCGCCCTGGCGCAAAGCACCGTGTTCGAGATGAACAACATGCCGCCGCCGCAGATCTCCATAGAATATCCCGCAGGGAAAACGATTTCAGGAACTACGGTGACCGTTCAAGTCATCATTCCGCCGAAATGGCACGTGAACGCGAATATCGCTGCGGAAGAGTTCCTGAAGCCATCCACGGTCGAGATCGACGCCCGCGGGATCACATTCGGAGAGCCCGTCTGGCCGAAGCCCGTCAAGGAATACAGTGAAGCCCTCAACCTTGACAATCTCATTTTCCGCGATACGCTCCGCATCGCAATTCCGGTGAAGGCAGTAGCCGCCGCTTACGATACCACGACGACGAACGCCGCGTTCACTTATCAAGCATGCAGTAATTTCATCTGTCTCGCGCCGAACACAGTGCGCGCCTCGCTCTCCGAACCGCTGCAGCAAAGCCCGGGGATAGAGCAGTCCCGGCTGGAAACCCCGGCGGAGCAGAGCCTCCTCCCGGCAAAAAAAAAATCCGGTGAATCCGTAGCGATCCTGCTGCTTTTCGCGTTCGCGGGCGGGCTCATCCTGAACCTGATGCCGTGCGTACTTCCCGTTCTTTCGCTTAAACTTTTCAGCCTCATCCGCGAAGCGGGTGAAACACGAAAGCGCCTCCTCGCGCTCGGCCTCACGATGACGGCGGGCGTGCTGTGCTCCTTCTGGGTTCTCGCGGGGATCGTCACCGCAATCCGCGCCGGGGGCGGAGCCGCCGGCTGGGGAATGCAGTTCCAGAGCCTCGGATTCATCGCGTTCATGGTCGCGCTTCTGTGCGCATTCGCCGCGAGCCTCTTCGGAGCGTTTGAAGCGTGGCTGCCCGGAAGTTCCGTGACCAGGATGGATGCAGCGACGCACAGGGAAGGCCTCCCCGGAGCGTTCTTCACCGGAGCGCTGCTCGTGCTTCTGAGCACGCCTTGCTCCGCGCCGTTCCTCGGAACCGCGATGGGCTTCGCGTTCGCATCGCCCGCGCCCGTGCTTTTCGCGTTCTTCACCGCGGCGGGAATTGGACTAGCCTTTCCGTACATTCTTGTAAGCGTCTTTCCTCAGGCGTTGAAGGTGTTCCCGAAACCGGGGCCGTGGATGGTGCATCTGCAGAAAGCGCTCGGCATTCTCTTGCTCGGAACGGTGGCATGGCTCCTGTGGGTCGCCTACGGAACGATCGGCGGCAAGGCGGTAGCGTTCATCGGCGGGCTCGGTCTCGCGGCAATCATCGCCGGTATCATCCTCGGGCGCATCGCGCCGCCAGGAAAGCCGTTCTACCGCGAACTTATCGGCGGAGCCGTTCTCATCGCCGCGCTCGCTGCACTCTGGACCTTCGCCGTGCGACCGCAGGTGAACTTCGCACTGCGCGCCCGCGCGGACGCTGCGGAATCGAAGGCGATGGACGCGGACGGATGGTACCGCTACTCCCCCGGACTGATGAAATACCTCGCCGCGGAAAATCACCCGGTGTTCCTCGACGTGTCCGCGGAATGGTGCCTCACCTGCAAGGCGAACGAGGCCGCTGTGATCCGGAGCACGGAAGCGGAAGAAGTATTCAAAAAATACGGCGTCACAAAAGTGAAAGCGGACTGGACGACTCAAAACAGAAACGTAAGCGGACTGTTGAAAACACTCGGCCGGAGCGGCGTCCCCGCTTATGCCGTGTACCGGGCAGGGAATTTCAGCGCGCCGGCGGTGCTGCCCGAAATTCTTACAGTGGATGCGATCGAACAGGCCCTTCAAAAATAACCTACATTTAATTCCATGAAAATCGCCCTCCTCACTAACGAATTTCCACCCGACATTTACGGCGGCGCAGGTATCCATGTCAAGTTCCTCACCCGCGAACTCTGCGCTCTCGCGCAGGTCGAAGCGCGATGCTTCGGGCTCCAGAACGATACGGAGAAGAACCTCCGCGCCATCGGTTTTTCCCAGAAACTCGGGCTTTCCCCGGCGGACGCGCGCGCGAACAAGATTCTGAACACGCTTGACATCAACCTTCAATGGGCGGCGTCCCTGCAAGGGATAGACATCGTCCATTGCCACACGTGGTACAGCCACTTCGGTGGAGTCCTCGCGAGCCGCCTCCTTGAATGTCCGCTCGTGCTTACGACGCATTCCCTGGAGCCGCACCGCCCGTGGAAAGCGGAACAGCTCGGCAACGGAGGCTTCGCGATGAGCAGCTGGATCGAGCGCTCCGCTTACGAATCCGCTGACGGAGTCATCGCCGTGAGCGCCGGGATGAAACGCGACGTGATGAATCTCTACGGGATTTCGGAAGACCGCGTGCAGGTGATTTACAACGGCATCGACCCCGATTTTTATAAGCCCACGTTCGACGAAGCGATTCTCCGCAAATACAATATCGATCCAGCGAGGCCGTTCGTCCTGTTCGTCGGGCGCATCACGCGCCAGAAAGGCATTTCGCAGCTCATCGCCGCAATTCCTTATATCGACAGAAACGCGCAGGTCGTCCTCTGCGCAGGGGCGCCGGACACACCGGAACTCGCGAAGGAATGTCAGGATAGAATTTCCGCGCTCCAAAAAAATCGCGACGGCGTCATCTGGATTCAGGAAATGATGCAGCACACGGAACTCCGCGTGCTCTATTCCCATGCCTCCGTTTTCGTCACGCCCTCGCTCTACGAACCTTTCGGAATCATCAATCTCGAAGCGATGAGCTGCGGCACTCCTGTCGTCGGAAGCACCGTGGGCGGCATCCCGGAAATCATCGTGGACGGCAAGACAGGATTCCTCGTCCCCCTCAAAGCGAAGTCCGAGACGGATTTCGAGCCCGCAGACCCGGAGGCGTTCCGGCACGGCCTCGCGGACAAGCTGAACCTGATCCTCAGAGACGGATCTCTCGCGAAAAAACTCGGCGAAGCAAGCCGCAAGCGCGCCATCGACGTTTTCAGCTGGAAGAGCATCGCAAAGCAGACACTAAACTTTTATGAAACGACCATCGCCCGTTACAAGGCGGAAGGCAAGAGAAAATAATGGCAGAGTTCCCCACACGCAAAGACAACCTGGTCATCGAAAACATTGAGCCCGCGATCGACGGCGGAAGGTTCATGCTCAAGCGCGAGCCCGGCGATACGGTCACGCTCACGGCGGACATTTTCCGCCACAGCCATGAAAAATACGACGCGGCGATTCTCTACCGCCACACGGACCGCAAGAAATGGGAACAGGCGCCAATGCGCCTCATAGACAACGATCAATGGGAAGGCTCTTTCACGGTTAAGAGCATCGGTTACTACGAATACAAGATCATCGCCTGGACGATCGACCCGGAGGACACCCCTACGGAAAGCCCGGTGATGAAACTCCGCGTGGATCCCGTGTACGCCCGCGTCGGAACATGGTATGAGATGTGGCCGCGGAGCCAGGGCACGGACCCGAATGCGAGCGCAACCTGGAAGGACTGCGAAAAGCGCCTCGACTACATCGCAGGACTCGGATTCGACACGGTGTACCTCGTGCCGATTCATCCGATAGGCGTTACAAACCGCAAGGGCGCGAACAACGCGATTCACGCGAAAAAGGGAGAGCCAGGCTGCCCGTACGCCGTGGGGAACGCCGCCGGAGGCCATTACGACGTGGATCCGGATCTCGGCACGATGAAGGACTTCGAACATTTCGCAAAGGCCTGCCGGGAAAAGGGGCTCCGCCTCGCGCTCGACATCGCGCTCAACTGCAGCCCGGATCACCCTTACGTGAAATCGCACCCGGAATGGTTCTATCACGAGGCGGACGGCTCCATAAAGTTCGCGGAAAACCCCCCGAAGAAATACGAGGACATCTATCCCTTCGACTACTACAACAAGAATTTCAAGGCACTGTGGCGCGAAATCCGCGACATCATCCTTTTCTGGGCGGATAAGGGCATCGAAATATTCCGCATTGACAATCCGCATACGAAGCCCTTCCCGTTCTGGGAATGGCTCACCACGGAAATCAAGGAAAAGCGCCCCGAACTCGTCCTCCTCGCCGAAGCGTTCACGCGCCCCAAAATGATGCACCGGCTCGCAAAGGAAGGCTTCGACATGAGCTACACGTACTTTGCGTGGCGGAGCGAAAGATGGGAATTCGAGGAATACTTCAAGGAACTCACACAGGGGCCCGCGAAGGAATACATGCGCGGCATACTCTTCCCCACGACGCCGGACATTTTTCCGAAGTACCTCGCGAACCAAGGGCCGGAAGCATTCCGCCTCCGTTACTTCCTCGCCGGCACGCTCTCGAGCCTCACCGGAATGTACAACGGATTCGAGCTCTGCGAAAACGAGCCGTCCCCCGTGAAGGAAGAACTCTGGAACAGCGAAAAGTATCAGTACAAGACACACGACTGGAACACGCCTGGCATCAAGGATTTCGTGCGGCGTGTGAACGAGGCGAAGCTCGCCCACGTCGCGATGCAGGAATACGACAACCTTGAGTTCCATTATTCCGAAAACGACAAGGTGATGGCATATTCCAAGCGCAAGGGGAACGATACCGTCCTCTGCATAGCGAACATGGATGCGCACAACGTTCAGGAGAGCACGGTCGCGCTCGACATGGAGAAGCTTGGACTTCCCGAGGACGCGTTCTTTTTTGTGAAGGATCTCATCACGGACGAATCCTACGTATGGCGCGGTTCGAGGAACTTTGTAAGGCTCGACCCGCAGAAGGCCCCCGGTCACCTACTGGTCGTGAAAAAGCTGTAACAGGAAAAAGATGGGGCCATGAGCACATCCGCACTTCTTCTGGGACTTCTTTTCAGTTCCATAGGCATCGGCTTTTTCGTCTACGGGAAACGAAAAAAATCACTCATACCCCTCCTTTGCGGCATCGCCCTGATGGTATTCCCCTACTTCATGCCCAGCAACGTCGCCATGATCGTCATCGGGATCATCCTGATTGCCATTCCGTACTTTATCCGTAATTAAGAATTTTCTTTCCAAAGCAACCGCCAATGAATTCTGATTTTCATTATTACGTCGCTTTTCTTGCAGCTCGAATGGCTTATTTCACACAGCACACGGTCATGGAAACCCGATGGTCTCCTGAAGAAATGATACAGATTCAGAAAATCTGGGCCCCATTTCATTTTATCCCTAGCAATCTGAATGAAAAATTTTTCTGCCTAGGTAAGGCAATCAGCGAAGCTTGGAAGAAGTCCATCCGCTTCCTGTGCCTCCACGACAGCGAGACGTCCGCCACTATGATGGAACAGGCACGGAAAGGCTACAGGGAAACGGGCCAACCTGCCGGGAGACTCGGAGAGGCGCCTCTGCATGTACGTCCTCGGGGATTCCTTGGCACATACAGGCCATACGGCAAGGTCCTCGCATCATCATGATCCTAGCTCCATGGGTTTGCGGGCCAACCCGAATCAGATCATAAGGGACTAGCCCATGGGATGGGGACCCCTGCTGGAATCACGGTGTCCGGAGAATTTTTCCGTCTTTTGACATTGGGGAATGAAAAGCGGCCTATTTTCTGTTTCACTAAGCAGTGCTCTAGCATCTGGCATGGCTGGAAAACATTCTTGAAAAACTGGGACATCTCTGGAAGAAACGCGCGGAGAGATAACTAAATTTAATGGACGATAATTCACGTACCTGTCTTTTGGAGGTCCTGCATGGTTACAGGAAAACATTCATTCGCTTTTCTCGGAAGCCTCCTGTGCTTCATGCTGGTTGCTCCGGTCCATGCAGTGCTCGAAATAAACAATGCCCAGCCCAAAGTGAGCGCCGCACAATGGAAAACGGTCCTCGACAGCGCATGGAGCGGGATCAAGGCGAGGAACATCGCTCCATACACCGTGGATCCGGGGCTCGTACACCGTCCCAAGAGCGAGACTCCCGGCGATGCCGTTTCCGAAGGCGTCGGCTATGGAATGCTCGTCGCGCTCTTCGAAAACGATCAGGCGACATTCAATACCATCTGGGAAGCGGGCAATACCTACCTCTGGAGCAGCAATCATTACGACTGGTACATCGGTCCCACGGGAAGCAAAAACGGGAACAGCGGCGCCGCGACGGATGCGGAAGAAGACATCGCCCTCGCTTTAATTTTTGCAGATAAACTCGTTGAAAAAGGATATTGGAAAGACTATTCCTCCGCCGCACGCGGACGCTACGCCGCCCAGGCGCAAACGATCCTGAATGCAATGTGGAGTTCTTCGGAAATCACATCCTCGGGAACGCTTGCGCCCGGCGCGAACTGGGGCGGGGACAATTTCGTGAACCCCGGCTATTTTTCACCCGCCTGGTATCGCATTTTCAAATCATTTGACACAAATACCTCGCACGACTGGGACAAAGTCATCACCCGCAGCTACAGCATCATCGCAAAGAGTCCCGGCTATGCTTACGGACTCATGCCGGACTGGATGACTCCTGACGGAGCATACACCTCCGGGCAAGGGTACAATTCCTACTTGAGCGGGAAGGCGATGTTCAAGGACGCCATCCGCACGCTGTGGCGCATCGCCATTGACGCCATCTGGTTCGATGACGCCAATGCAAAGGCGTACCTTACAAATGCGCTCGCATTCATCAACAGCAAAGGCGGAGCCGCGGCGGCAAACTTCTACCAGATAGAAGGCACGAATCTCGGGGAACCCGTCCCGGGGGCGGACATCTGGACGGATTTCAATGACAAAACGGATTCCACGACCTGGCGCTACCGGCGCGAGCACAGTCACCTCACTATCGCAATGTGGGCGACCGCCGCGATGGCAGTAGGTACCGATGAAGACAAAAAGGCATTCAGCGCGGAACTCGCGAAATACTACGGGCACGCGGAAAAGGAAACGTTCTTCGGGCTCGTCACGGACACGACCGGCGGCCTTGAAGACACGCTTCATAATGAAATGTACTTCGATCAGTTCCTCGCCTGGTTCGGCGCGTCTCTGATGAGCGGAACGTTCACGAACGTCGTCGGGAACCTTGACTCGCCTAAAACGAACACGGAAGGCATCGTCTACGATCCGTTCCCGGACGCCATCCCTGCGGCGCGGAACATCGCCCGGACAGCGCTCACGGTTCAATACGCCGAAAGTTCCGTGCTTTTAAGCGCACCCTCTTCGTGGAAAGAGACCTCGTGGCAAGTCCGGAACATCCGCGGGGAAATCATTGCTGGTGGCGCCGGAGAATCCTTTACGATGAGCGCCTCGCATTACGGTCGCGGCGTGTTCCTCGTGACAGCGAAATCCGCATCGGGGAAAGCCTCGCGCAAAGTGATGCTGCAATAAGCGGCGGCGCTAGTCCAGATTTTCAAAGAACAGATCGGAAAGCCTCGCGCGGAACGCATGAATGCGGTCCGCGTTTTTTTCTCGCATGGGCCAGGTGAAATTGCTGAGCAGGACGACACCCGCGCGACGGTCTGCATCGGCGACGATGCTCGCCCCGGTGAATCCCGTCTTGCCGAACGTATGCGGTCCTCCGTGCGTTCCCATGAAGCGCTCCGCATTGAGTTCCCAGCCGAGCGCAGCGCATTCGCCGGGAACGGTCTTTTCAAGGGCATTCTCGGAAACCATCTTCAGCACCCCCGCGGGGAGGATGCGTTTGCCATTGAATTCGCCGTCATTCAGGATCATACGTACAAAAGAAAGTAAGTCCGGCACGCAAGAGAACATTCCCGCGGAGCCGACCGGGAAAAGCGAAGCCAGCACGAAGGCGCTTTCATCATGGACCTCTCCCTGGATAGTCCGACCGCGCCACGGGCAGTTCTCCGTCGCGACGATTTCTTCCTTAGGCACGCGGAGTAGCGGATTCCAGCCGGAGCGCGCCATTCCGAGAGGCTTAAAGAAACACTTCTCTCCGAGCTCCTGAAGCGACTTCCCCGAAATCCGGGAAAGCACCATTCCGAGAAGGATGCTCGCGGGATTTCCGTAATTGAACACGGTGCCCGGCTCCTTCGCGAACTGATAAGTGAAAAGCGCCTCCAGAATTCCCTGCGGCGGAAGTTTCTTGAGCGTACTCATCGGCACGCGGTAATCGAGACTGTGCGTAAGCAGATGACGGACAAGAATTCTTTCGCGATAGTTTGTATTCAGTTCCGGCAAGTAATCAATGACGCGGGCATCCAGGGAAAGCTTTCCCTGCAATACGAACATGAGCGCAAGCGTGGACGTCGGGCAGACCTTGGTGAGCGAGGCGATGTCGAACACGGAATCTTCCGGCGTGCCGAAAGCGAATATCTGCTGCGAGCCGTCCGGCATAAGGAACCCGGCGACGGCCTTTGAGAATATGTCATTGTTCTTTGCAGCGAGGAACAGATCGTCAATTTCTTTACGGAAAAATATTTTCATAGCTGCGTTAAATACTATAAAAAGCTAGCGTTGGAAATATGAGCGCAGAAGAAAAAATAGACATTCTGGATCCCGCAGGAAAATTCCTTGGATTTGCGAAAGACCGAAGCGAAGTCCACGCCA
>JBAYFD010000054.1:0-9489 GCA_041667365.1 Fibrobacteraceae bacterium
AACACGACGTCAATCAAGTTCGTCAGGTTCATTTCCTGATTGATAGTGCGGCCTCGGCTGCGTTTCATACAGCCTCCTTAACCACCGGCCACTTCTTCAAGCGCGAGCAAATCGCCGCGCTTGAACAGGCTGAGCACGCGGGAACCGAAATTATAATAGGCGATTTCATTTTCGCCCGTGCGCGAGACAAACGCATTGTAACCGGCGGAAGCGGGAATAGCGACGACCAAGCCCGCGACAGTCGTCACAAGCGCGATGGCGATACCCGGAGCGACGACGGTAAGGTCCGCGGAGCCATGCTGACCGATCTGATAAAAGGCGACCATGATTCCCCACACCGTACCGAGAAGGCCGAAAAACGGAGCCAGATTCGAGCAGGTTCCTAAAAAGCTTAAATGACGGTTCTCATCCAGGCGGATGCCTTCGATCGAACGCTGAATAGTGTCCTCCAGGAGGGACGCGCGATGCTGAATCGAATCATAGCTCACGAAATTGCTGAACTTCGAAGCCTCGATCAGCACTTCCTCCGTCACGCGCTTGAGCGCGCTGTCATCGGAACTCTTGCAGAGGTCCTTCAGTTCCACGAAGTGCTCCACATGTTCGAAGCGCGCGAAGAATTTCGCATTCGCCTTCTGGTTCTTGCGCAGGAAGCGCCACTTGAAAATGATGATACCCCAGCTGCCGAGGGACATCACCGAAAGTACGCAGAGAATGATGATGGTCGCGATATCCGACTGTTTAAGCATCTGGATGATGGGTAATTCCGTCACAGGGACCTCCGTAAGATACAGAGATAAGTTAGTAAAAAACGATTCGCGGGAGAACCCCTTGTGAACGTCCAGGGGCGTAAAGCAAGCCTCACGGAATTCAGTATAAAGTAAGTAATGGAAAAGTACGGGCATCCCGCGTCATTGCGAGGGCATCACTCCCACGTCATTGCGATTGCCAATCCGCGTCATTGCGAGGTGCGAAGCTCCGAAGCAAACCATGCGTCTCGTACCCAATCGATTGCCGCGGCCTACGGCCTCGCAATGACAGGACCCGACACGGCAATCATCCACATACAACGAAAAAGCCTGCGGATGCAGGCTTCAAAACGAATGACAAAAATTGCGTATTCGCAAATGGAACCGCGCCTCAAGGTTTTTTGAAAACCGATTTTTAGCATTTCACCAATCCGTCGTACACGAAACGTCGGGACTAGAGGATACCACACAGAATTCCACCGCAGTCCCGGAACCAGGATTAGTCGCCGTAGCCTGCGTATTCCATGCGCTGAGGGTGAGCGTCGATCCATTGAACTTCCCTATCGTCCTGTCCGAGGATGTGCTCGTGCTGACCGTGCAGCGCCAGACACTCCCGCCAGCAAGAATGAGGTTATAGCAAGCCCCCGCAGGATATGAGACATAAACTCCCTTCGTTACTTGATATGCACTGCTAGAGCTGCTGATCGCGACTGCACTGGAGCTAGAGCTCGAACCCCCGCTCACACTGCTCGAAGACGTGCCCGAAGCACTGCTGTATTCCGCGAGGCAAACGGCAGCTTCTGTACCTGTCGACCGAACACTCGCCCACGGAGCCTTGGCATAAATATACCAACCACCGTTTACACGAGGATAACTGCTCAAGAAAGTCGTGCATGCAGTTTCGCTATCCCAGCAGGGTTGAGCTTGCGTAATTTCCGTACCGTTCACCCTCCAATAATAGCCCGTACCGCCATTGAAAGAAAGCCTCGTTGCCGATGTCACAAACAGGCATCCGTCAAAAGCAGCATCATTAATGTTCCCCGTTTTCAAATCAGCGCAAGTTTCCGTCGAGCAATACTTCGCGCACAGACATCCGCTTTCGCTGCTGCTGGAGGCGATCGACAAACTGCTCGAGGAGCCCACCGAACTCGAACTTCCCGAAGTATCCGGAATGCTGCTTGACGAGGCGAGCGTCGTCGCGGACGATGACAAGGTTCCGCTGGAACTGCTCGTCGTGGACGTTTCAGTCCCGGTTTCGCCTACGACCAACCAGAATCCGCACGCATCATACCCCGCATCCGAAGGCGTGAAGGTGCACTTGTAGACCCCTCTGCTCAGGGAACCGAGCATCGCAGTAGTGGGGATGCCGGAGGGACACGTCGCAGAGCCCGTCATTTCCGTATGCGTGTCGTCGTTCAGGCGCATCACATGATAAAAATCCGAAAGTTTCTGCGGAATTGACGTTCCCGAGGGAAGGTAGATGATGCGGGGGAGCACCACCACTGTAGCCGGAATCGTCTGCTTTGAATTGCTCGCGGTGAGCGTGTCCACGTTGATGTCCTGATTCACGTACTCGGATTCGAGCACAACCTTGAGCCGGGGCGACGTCGAGACATAATAGGTGTCCTTTGCCGTATCGGAGGAGGCCTCCGAAGTCTCCGTGGTGTCCTTGCCGCTATAGGCCGGGTTCTCCTTGATAAGACCCGCATCAGCGAGCGCCGTCACCACGCTCGATTTGTACTGGAAGTTCGTGCCACCCTGTGTTTTCTTCAATTCGGAATTGCCGGCCATGACCACGCTCCCCGAAAGGGCCTTGCCGCTCCAATTGATGAACTGGGATATATCCCCTTCGCTATAGATAAAATAATTGTAATACTTCGTCGGAGAGTTCGGCATCAAATCGCCCGACCCGTTCGGCAAGTAGAGCATTACCACGGAATTTTCCGTCATCGCCGGCAGGCGCTGCGAGGACGACCCTGTCATGATGAAAACAAAATTTCCATCCAGTAAACTGTCGGAGCTGAAATTCGCGTTCGTGGAAAGCTTCACCACCAAGAAGGATCCGCCGTAAAGCAGGCTCGTTCCCGAGTTTTCCTGTTTCGTGAGTTCCGACTCGTAGCAGGCGTTGAGCTTCGTTATCGTCCCGTCGTCGTTATTGCCGAAGCTGCCGGTCACGCCGCACGCTGTCGTCGTTGTGTCCGCAAGCGTGGTCCATTCGGAGGAGTTCTTCAGCAGGATGGGCGTCGCGACGCTGTCGTTCTTGATATATGCGCCGTAAGCCGCCATCTTCGAATATCCCTTGGTCACGCCCCAGCTCACAAGGGAATCCGCCGTCTGCGGCATATTCGAAAACTTGCCTTTATATGAACCCGAGGTAGTGAAAAAGAGATAATAAGTATCGCTGAAGTAATACCCCGTGTAAAATGACGAAGTGTAGATGGAATAACTGCTCGCCTGATCGTTTTTCCAGACCTGGGAGATTGTCTTGGTACCGAACGTGAGCCAGTCCGAAGAGCCGGGATTCCATGCCACCGATTGCGGAGTGATGACATTTCCCACCGTCTCGAACTGATTCGGCTTTTCGGAGAAGGAAAGCGCGCCCACACCTCTCGTAGTGGAATCCGTGAATATCAGGTTTCCCCCCACATGAAAATTATGGGCATCGGTAGACCGGTACAGCGTCCCGTCCACAGTCATGTTTCCCGACACGTAAATTCCGCAGTTCTTGGCAATGTCTCCGGCGAAATAGGCATCCCCGTACACCGTGAGCGTCGCTCCCGCGCAGTCCGTCACATCGCCGCCTACGTACAGGACGGTTGTGTCCGAGCCTGACTTACCGAAAGTGGACGCCCCCTGGATGGAGAAATTTCCGCCGATGTAAGTGTCCGCCCCGGCGATGGTCGTGCTGCCCTGTAGCACGACATTCCCCGTCACAAGCAAAGACTGCGAGACCTTGGGCACGTTGCCCTTGTAATCCCCGTTGATGACGCCGGACTCCAAGGAATCAGACCCCGTCACACTGCCATAGCTCCCGAAAAAGGCCTTGTTAAAATCGATTAGGCTCGATTCCGAAGGCTGGTATACCTGGAAAAGACCGTTCACATCGAAGATGACGGCCTGACTGTACCTCGAACCGTTCCGCCCCGTGCCGGTGCTCACGAATTTCAGCTTATACGGGTAACTCTGTACATCCGCGGCGATGAGATAGACGCTAAACTTCTGATCCTTGTTGCTCTGAAGCGGAGCGAGCACGGAATCCATGCGGACAGGGACTTTTTCATTCATGTAATAGCCGATAATCGCGCCGACGTCATTGGCATCATATTGCAGCCATGCACGCACGGTCTCAACACCAGCCTGAGACGCCTGGTAAGCTTCGGTGCGTTTCAGTTCCGCAGCGGAAGATTCACCCATGTATTTGAGCCATTTAAAAAGCGCAGTCGCCGCAATGATTGCGACAAGCATAAAAAAGAGCACCGTAACAAGCGCTACACCACGTTTCTGCATATTTTTCGTTATCCATATCATCGTTTAATAATCTATACAAATCTGAAGACAGAAGTCAAAATTACGCAAAACTTAATGTCCACGCTTCCGTCCGCAGCACGCTAATATAACAAGTTGCACTATTCAAGCAAAGGGACATCAGTGACCGGATTTCAGGAACCACTGGAAGAGGACACCGTCGCCGTCGCCACCGCGCCATTGCTCGGCGTAGGAACGACGATTGTCGCGCGACCGACTTCACCGCGTTTCAAAACCCCCACCGTAAGGCGGAACGCCTTGACGTTCTTTTTGGACTGAACGCTTCCTTCCAGATTGTAAGTATTGCCGGCATCGGTTTCAAAATGGTAGCTCGCATCCAGTTTGCGGGACACTTTGATTTTCTTAAGTGTAATCGTTCCTCGCTGCGTGAGTGGAGAATAGACGGCGACCGTCAGGGCGAGGCACGCCTTCGTCGTATCCTTCACGGAAAATTCACCATAACGAAGCGTCGACGCCATGGACGTAACAGGCGGATACACCATAAAATCATTGACTCCGCTCGTGCCATTCACTTTAGACCCGTCGGATTTACGACGGAGCCCGATGGAAAAATGATCCTTGCCAGGCTGGAACAGGCGCATATTATCCGCCGAGTATTCAAAATTAAATTCAAAGGCGTAAATCTCGTACGGCAGGAACGTAAACTCCTTACAGTCTTTGTTCCACGTCCCTGATACGCCCGGCGCAACGGCAGGAGAAAGATAGAGTTCCGTCGCCGATTTCCCTGTCAGATTCTCTTTTGCGTTCACAGTGTCGTAATTGGTAATGAACGAAGAAATCGTGATGGATGTTCCGCCGGTGTCCGGGGAGACCTCCGCCGCATACAGGTCACCGGAAGCGGTGCGCGGAATCAAGCGGAAACGGGAACCGGAAGACGGAAACAGCAGTTCCGCCGAAGCTGCCGTGCTCACGCCCGGCGTCGCCGGTGTAATCGAGAACAGCTCGACCTTATCCGCCATCTTCACCGGATTCCCGCCGGACTTCTTACAGTCATCGTTTTCCGTGCCGCTCAAGGTCTTGCAAGAACGCCAAAGGACGCTGTCCCGCACGTACCAGGAAACCTGACGGACGCCAAGAAACGTTCCACCATCGGAATATTCCATTTTCCGGAATGCGATGGAATCAAGTCCGTCGCCCGTGCGCGTAAGGACATACGAGGACGTATCCGCAAGGGCCGTGTCGGGATTGTTCAAATCAATATAGACGCTAGTGTCCACATTGAAGACATCCACCGTACCCGATGCCGTCTTCCAGGACTTGGTCCCCATCTGCGAAAGATCTTCCTTGAATGCGGCGACGACATCGTTAGCCGTCTGCGCCGTCGCGACCATGCTCTGCGTGCGCACGCGAAAAATCGCGGAATCGGAAAAAGCCTTGCCCGCGACAATCACGACGATACTCACCAGCGCGATGTACACGAGAAGTTCTATGAGTGTAAAACCCTTTTTCACCGGATGACCCCCGCGACATTGATAGACTGCGTGCTACTGTGGAATCTCCAGCTCACCGTCACGTCCAGGTTCTTGGCATAAATATGTTTCAGCGAATCGTATGCGGAAACTTCCGAGCTCTGATAAGTAGCGCTGTCCAGGATCTTCACGCTAATATCGTACGTGATGCTCATGGTATGGCGGAAAAATCCGGGAGTGCCGTCCCACGTTCGCGTGCGCTGCAACGTGATCGTCGTATCCGATGGAACGGAAGCAAGCCCGAGGGACGCCAGGGAATCAATTGTCGCCTGAGCAACCGTACTCGCTCCATCACGGGCGCGGATACGCAGAAGGGAATTGCGGTTCCCGTACTGCATGTGAATCAGGGCAAGCAGCAGGAAACCGAGGACAGCGATCGCCACCAGAACTTCCATAATGCCAAAGCCCTTTTTAGAAAAGCGGATTCTGTTCATAATCTGTCCCATGACGAGCCTCCGTCATAAGAAGCGAACGAAAGGAATTTATTATCCGTGCGCACCTTCGCGACAGCTCCGTAGCGGCCGGAGTACTGCACCACGATGTATCCTTCGCCGGAAATGTTCATCAGGCCGATGTGCGGATAAAAAATGGCGACATCCGTTGCATTCCAGTTTTTAGCATCCCCCGGGGAGGAAAACCCAGGGACGGAAGCGAAGCCGGAAAGCGCGGCGACGCTGAAGCCAGGTTCCAAGGCAAAGGAGTCGAGCGCAGTGCCGGTGCAGGCGCCCTTGACGTAACTTCTCGCGAGGATCTGCGTCCCGGACGGAATTACGCATAAGGTATCGGCAATCTGTTTTGCGCGCGAGGAAACATTTTCATAGAACGCGGCAAGGCTCCGCGCTTCCCCGCGGACACGGTTATTGATGACGGCATCCCGCAGCGACGCAACGCCGATACCCGAGAGAATCCCGATCATCGCGACGACGACGAGGACCTCAATAAGCGTAAATCCTGCTTTTTGATTTTTGTCGAACACCGTGCGCTCCATTCGTCAAAGAAAAACACCGATGCCCTGCTGACATCTCTTTAAATTTACGTTTTTTCCAGACCGAACGAAGCAGGACGCCGCGGGAAATACGGATTAAGACGCCGGCATCACGTACGGAACACGCCGCGGATGGCATCAATTTTGCTTGCAAGCGCGGAATCCGTTTCAATGAGACGTTCAATGGACTTTTCACTCGCAATCACCGTCGCATAATCCCGGTTGAACTGAAATCCGATCGTTTTCAGCGATTCATGGGTAAGTTCGCGGCAAAGATACATCGCGACCTTGCGCGGAAGCGAAACGGCCTGAATGCGGCTGTGCGAGGACAATACCGTGGGATTGACGCCGAAGGCATCCGCAGTCGCATCAATCACGGCGCGGATAGTCACCTGCGGCGCGGCCTCTCCGTGCGCGCATTCAATGCGGCTCTCCCCTTCGGAATCGCCGAGAAGGTGCCGCACTGTGTCCAGGTTGAAATTGAGTCCCATCAGTTCGTGATAAGCGAGGAGCTTGGTGATGACGCCTTCGATTTCACGTACGTTTCCGGCCTTGCGGAGGGCAAGCCAATGAAAGACCTTTTCCTGTTCTTCCTTGGGGATGTTCAGTGACGCGGCCTTGTGGCGCAGGATGCCGATACGGGTTACGAGGTCAGGAGCCTCAAGCGAAGCGGAAAGTCCGCAGTCGAAGCGGGAAAGCAGGCGTTCCGAAAGATCGGGAACTTCACAGGGGCGGCGGTCGCAGCACAGGACGATCTGCTTTTTCTGTTTCATTAGATTGACAAGAATCTTGAACAGTTCGTCTTCCGTAGCGAGTTTTCCGGCAAGGACCTGGACGTCATCAATCAGCAGAAGATCCGCCGAATCATAAACGCGGCGGAAATCCTGTTCCGCGGATAGACGCTCGCCGCGCGGAGCGCGGACCATGTGGATGAAATCTTTGAGGAACTGTTCCGCGGTGCGATACACGACACGCTGCGCCGTTTTGTATGTAATCGCATAGCGACCGATGGACTGTAAAAGATGCGTCTTGCCCACGCCCGTTCCGCCGTAAAGGACGAGCGGATTCATTCTGTTTCCGCCGGGGTTCGCGGCGACGGTGCGGCTCACATTGAGGGCGGTGCAGTTGCAGTCGCCCTCCACGAAATTTTCAAAGCTGTACGAAGGGTAAAAAGAAGCGAGCGTCGCGAGGGATTCCCGCGCTATCCCGTCATCCTCGGCGGATATTTTCACGGCGTTTTTTGTCACCGGAACGGCGGGGACCGGGCGGAACACGGGCACGGGAGACGCCGTGCTGTCCTTCGAAACGCGGATCACATAATTTTGCGCGGAGGGCGTCGAATTGCGAAATGTCTCCAGAAGGGCATCGCGGTAATGGGCGTCCACCCAGCCGGCGGAAAGCTCGTTGTTCGCGACGAGCATCACGGAACCGTCCGGAGCAAAGCCTTCGAACCGAATGTTGCTGAACCACATCTTGACTGCGGTTTCCGAAATCAGCATCTTCAGCGCGGAAAGGCAACCGGGCCAGAACTCTGATTCAGCATCTACTAAAAGGACAGAATCTTCCACAACCAAAAGCCATCCAAAAAAAATTCTTCGCCGGGAACATTCCCGGGCTTGCGCATAAATTTAAGAAAGGCGTACAATGAAGTTATGATTTTTCAAAAATTTCTTGTTTTTTGCCGTTTTTAAGTCAGAAACGCCATTTTTAGGAAATGGGCGTAATAGTGCGCAAATTATGATAAGCACGCCCCCATCACTTGCCCAACACTTCGCACTTATTTGAACAACTTATCAACAAGAATATTTTCCAGGACCCCTTGACAAGGGTCATGGCGTTTTCAAGGCTTCGGAAATCCACCGCTGAACTTCGGGCATAAGATCCTGTTTCGGATGCGGAGACAGGTTCATTGCCGCGATATCGACCGGTTCAAGCACGGTCGCCCTCACCTGCGCGACAGACAGGTCTCTCCGGCTTTCCCAGCAACCCCGCGAGCCTCTGATTGCGATCGGGACAAGCGTCGCCTTCAAATCGCAGGCGAAACGGAACGCTCCGCTTTTAAACTGATGCACCTCGCCGTCCTTGCTGCGCGTGCCCTCCGGGAATATGAATACGCGGGGGACGGAACGTTCTTCATCAATCTTGCGGTAAATTTCACGGGCGGCACGGGGCGACTCGCGGTCCACGAGGAGGCAATGCAGGCGGAGCATCCAGAAGCGCAGGCAAGGAATGTAACCGAGCTGTTTTTTAGCGAGGAACCCGATGGAACGGCCAAGCGCGACAAAAACGACCGGAATATCCGAATAAGACTGATGATTTCCCACGACGACGACGGGGCGCGACCAGTCCACCTTGGCGAGGACCGCCTGATTCTCAACGGTCAAATTCACGCGCAGCACCCGCATACAGAAACGGGAGAAATCCTGGACCTTGCACTCGATCCACGCATTGACTGTCCCCGGGCGGAAAATCCGCCGGAAATACAGGGAAAAGACCGCAGCGACCATATAGACGAGCACGCGGAAGAAAACCTGGATTCGGAAAAAGAATAAAGGCATTCGCGAAGTCTCCGGCATGGGACGCGGCAGGCATTTCAGAAACCGGGAAGGCTTGAAATCCGTAAGGCGTCCTTTCCAATGACGTTTACGGCAATATAGCAAAAAGAGCCGCGCTTCCGCCCTGGTCACCCCGACGTAGAAAAGCCGACGTTCCTCCGAAAGTTGCATTTTCCGCGCCCGGCGGG
>JBAYFD010000055.1:0-9412 GCA_041667365.1 Fibrobacteraceae bacterium
ACACTTCCGGACGGAACGCCGGTGCGCGCATACGCATTCCCGGGAAAAAGCGACTGGAACATTCCGCACAACTTCGCTCCGTGGATTTTCTCCGCCGGCGGAGCTTTCGTCAAAAAAGACAGCAATGGAAAATGGCAGTCCAACTTACTCGACCCCCATACGGTGACAGGCATCGCCCGCTACCTGCGGTTCGTGCTGGACAGCACGGTCGATCCCTCGAGCCTCCGCAGCAATACAGCGCAGATCGCGCAGCGGTTCAACAACGGCGAGCTCGCCTTCATCCTCAATACCGCGGAAATCGTGATGCAGACCCGCTATAAGGAAAACCTCGGCGGCCTCGCCAAGGCGCGCATCGGTTCCGACGGCGTGCTCGTATTCCCCGTTCCCTCGGGAGAGGCGGGAAGCATCTGTTTCATCGGCGGAAGCAACCTCGCCATTCCGCAGAAAAAAGCGGACAATGCGGATGCGCGCAAACTTCTCCTGTTCCTTTCCCGCGACGACAATCTCGACGCCTACACGAGCAAAATCGGGTTCCTGCCCCCCGTGAAAACGGTGCTCTCGAACTGGGCGAAGGACTCCGTGTACAAAGTGCTCGTCACACAGCTTGAAACGGCGCGGCCCTATCCAAGCATTCCGAACTGGGGCACGGTCGAGAACACGCTCGTGGAAATGTTCAGCAATATCTGGAGTCTCGTCGACGTGGAAGGGCTTTACTCCGAAGATGCCGTGTACAAGACCCTCGTTGATTACAACGGAAAGATCAATGACATCCTCGGCGCAGCAGCCGCGGACTCGGTCACGATGAGCCAACAGGAGTTCCAGGCAGCCTGGCACGCCATTAACGGAACGGACCCGGATACAGCGGACGCAAACAGCTCGTCCCGGGAAACCAAGGACAAGGGCGCCGCCGGATTCGGGCTTCCGACAACCGCCGGCATCCTCATCGCCGCAATCATCCTCGGATTCATTTTCGCTTATACACGCAAAAGAAAAGGATAACCGACATTCATGGACGAAAAAAAACGCAAAATACGATTCATCCATAGCATTGCCTTTCAGAGCACATTCATCCTTGTGTCCGCCCTCGTCCTGATCGGCGGAGTAGGCAGCGCCGTATTTCTTCACTGGCAGTCGAACCAGATCCAGGAGCAGACGTTCCAGGACAACCACGGCGCGCTGAAGCGCGCCATGGCGAGCATACAGAGCGAGATGGACGGCTTTAAAAACAGGCTTACCCTGCTCGCGGCGACGAATTCCATCACGGAGCTGGACCCGGTCAAAGCATCCAGCTTCCTCAAGAGCTACAATATGTCCACGCTGTTCATCCCGGGGGAATATGTCTCCCTGTACGACGGGAACTACGCGAAGCTCACGGACAATTCCATGGTGGGTACGCTCCACTATCCGGAATTCAATGATTTTTCAAAGGTGCTCGCCCAGCGCCCCTTCGTTTCCCCGCTCTTCTGGGTACAAAGTACGCCTCAGAAATTCTTCGCCGTCATCGTAGAGAACCGGGCGACGGCGAACGGATTCCTCGTCGCGAGCTTTTCCTTCCGGCGCCTGTGGACCACGTTCTCCAACTACAAGGCCACGGAGAAAAGCAAATACTTCGTCCTCTTCAATTCCGACGGAACGATACTCTACCATCCGGACCTGAAGCGCTGGATAAACACGCCCCATTCCGCGGAAGACCTCGGACTCCAGAACTTCGACCCCATACATTACACGGTCACCAGGCCCACGACTGTCATTCTCTCCGATAAAGAAGAATATCTCGTGGACTACATCTACGACCCGACATACCGCATCGGTCTCATGTCCCTCCAGCCCAAGGCGGAAGTCACATCCCAGATGTGGAAGTCGCAGACCGGGCTCGGCGTGATGATTCTCTTCTTCCTGATCATCATCGTTTTCTCATCAGTATGGCTAGTCGCCAAAGTAGGACATCCGCTCAATAAGCTCACCGAACGGATTCTCAAAGTGAGCGACGGCAATTACGACATTCCGGACGACGCTTCGGCGACCCCTAAAAAGAATGACGACGAAGTGCGCGTCCTCGCCGAGGTTTTCGAAGAAATGCGCAAGACCATCCGTTCCAAGATCCTTGAACTCGCCGAGCACAAGGCGCACCTGGAAATGGAAGTGATGGAACGCACCCGCGACCTAGAGAAAGCGAACCTGCTCCTGGAGCAGATTTCCCGCACGGACGAACTCACGGGACTCCCCAACCGCAGGGACATCCGCGAGAAGATCTCTTATGAGATGAACCGTTCCGAACGCACCAAGCGCCCATTCTCCTTTATTTTCATCGATATCGACAAGTTCAAGAACTTCAACGACACCTACGGGCACGTCTGCGGAGACCTCGTGCTCAAAACGGTTTCCGCGACGATGCGGAATCTGCTCCGCAAGCACGATTTCATAGCGCGCTGGGGCGGCGAAGAATTCCTCGCGGTGCTTCCGGAAACGGACATCGCGGGCGCGATGATCGTCGCCGAACGCTTCCGCAAAACGGTCGCCCAGACGGACATCGTGTTCGCGGAATGCAAGCTGAACGTGACCATCACTCTCGGCGTATCGCTCTTTGATCCGCGCCTCGGCATGGACCGAAGCATCGACCTCGCGGATCGCGCGCTCTACAAAGGGAAGCAGAACGGACGCAACCAGGTCATCATATTCGACCCCAAGGACATCACGCAGGAAGACCTTCAGGCCGCAGAGATGGAGCGCAAGATCAACGCCGGCATTTTGAGGCATCCGGAGCGACGCGAAACCGACCATGCGCCGGAAGCGGATGAAAAAGACCTCCGCGGGGCGGGAACGGAAATGGAAAGCAAACCGCTTTTAAGCTCCAAGTTTATACTTTAATGCCGTCGCGCGGAAAGCCTCCGCGTGTAAAGGGAACTTGGATTTATGCGCTTTTCTAAACATATTCTGAAAACACTTTTCATCTTCGCCTGCGCGGGTATCGCCATCTATTTTTTGAGCGGAGCCCTGCGCGCCTATCACTACCGGCAGATAGCAGACGCGTTCAGCGCCATTCCGCGGACGACTGTACTCCTCGCGCTAGCGGCGACGATAATTTCTTACTTCGTGACGACGGGCTATGACATTCTCGCGTTCCGCGCGCTAAAGCTGAACGTTCCGTGGCGGAAGATCTTTCCCGTTTCATTTATATGCTACGCGTTCAGCAACAACGCGGGGCACCCGCTTCTCACCGGGGCGGTGCGTTTCCGGATGTTCTCCGGGCTCGGCGTGGACGGACGGCAGATAGCCTACATCATCGCCCTCGGGCTTTTCACGTTCTGGCTCGGGCTATTGCTCCTCGCCGGAGGCGTGCTCGCGTTCTTCCCCCCGGCGGTCATTCCGGGATTCAGCGAAGCCGGGGAACGCGCCCTCGGGGCGGGACTCCTCGCCGTCGTCGCCATCTACGTCGCATGGACCAGGACCGGGAAGACTTTCCGCTGGAAATCGCTTCAGGTGACCCCCATCGCCTTCACGCTCGTCCCCGCGCAGCTCGCCATTTCCCTCGCGGACTGGACGATGACCGCCGTGGTGCTCTACATCTGCCTCCCCGCGGGATCCGTGCCGGGATTCGGCGGATTCCTGTGCCTGTTCATCCTCGCGCAGGTGACCGCGCTCATCAGCGGAGTTCCCGGAGGGCTCGGCGTGTTCGAATCGGCGCTGCTGTTCCTCCTCGGCCCCGCGGCAAGGACCCCGGAGCTCCTCGGCGCGCTCGTGCTCTTCCGCGTCATCTATTATCTCGTGCCTCTCTTCGTCGCCGGGCTGGAACTTCTCCGGCGCTGGGCTTACGCGAAGCAGCGCTGGACGGCGCCGTTCCTCCCCTACCTCATCCAGGCCATTCTCATCGCCTCCGGAATGATTCTCCTCATCTCGGGCGCGACACCCGCCGCGCGCGGAAGGCTCCACCTGCTCGAAGTTCTTCCGCTCCCCGTCGTGGAATCATCGCACTTCCTCGGGAGCGTCACGGGAATGCTTCTGCTCATCCTCGCGAACGCCATCCGCAAAAAGCTCGACCTCGGCTATTACCTCACCATCGCACTGCTCTGCCTGGGAATCGTGACCTCGCTCCTCAAGGGGCTCGACTTCGAAGAAGCGACGCTCCTCACCATCCTGCTCATCATGTTCCTTCCGCTCCGGAACGCATTCTTCCGCAAATCCACGGTGACGCAGGTATCGCCCGCATCCTGGCCACTCTGGATAGGAATGGCGCTCTACATCGGGATAGGGTTCTTCAGTTTTCACCATGTGCAGTACAACGATGCCATCTGGTGGAAGTTCGCGCTGCACGGAGAAGCCTCCCGCTTCCTCCGCGGCGCAATAGCGATCGTCACGCTCGGCGCATCGTTCCTAGTGTTCCGCGGACTCCGCCCGAACCGCAGCGGCACAGCACCGGCGCTCAACGACATCCCAGCCGGCATTCTGGACAAAATCGTGAACGGAAGCACGGACACGAACGCATTCCTCGCCTTCACGGGCGATAAGAAATTCAAGATTCACGCGCAGGGAAACGCATTCCTGATGTACGGGATTCAGGGGCGGCACTGGATTTCCATGGGTGGGCCGTTCGGCGGAACATCCGCCGAGAAACGCGAGCTCCTCGCCGATTTCCAGCAGCAGGCCTACATCGAGGACGGCGTCCCCGTCTATTACCAAGTGAACGAGGAATCATCCAAGCTGCTCCTTGACTCCGGTTTCGATTTCTTCAAGCTCGGGGAGGAAGCGCACGTCGCCACGGAGACGTTCTCCCTCGCCGGAGGAAGCCGCGCAAAGATGCGCCTGCTCTGCGGTCACATGGAGAAAGCGGGGGTCCGGTTCCGCGTCGCGCCGCCGGAGGAATTCGACGCGCTGGAACCTCGGCTGCGGCAAATCTCCCATGTATGGCTATCGCGAATTCACGGCGCGGAAAAAGGATTTTCCATCGGTAAGTTCAGCAGCGATTATCTCCGCAGGTTTCCCATGGCCATTGCGTACAAAGAAGATCAGATTTTCGCCTTCGCAAATCTCTGGGCGCCGCAGTGCAAGGAAGAGCTCAGCTTCGACCTGATGCGGCACGCCGAAAGCGCTCCGGAAGGAATCATGGAATACTGCATTCTGCAGATTGTGCTGTGGGCGAAAGCGAACGGCTGGCGTTCCGTAAACCTCGGGATGGCTCCGCTGTCCGGAATGCACCACACGGCGTACAATCCATTCTGGAACGAATTCGCGAACCTGATCTACAGTCACGGGGAACGCTTTTATCATTTTCAGGGGCTCCGGAAGTTCAAGGAAAAGTTCAATCCCGTCTGGTCGCCGCGGTACCTGATCTGCCCGGGCGGAATGGAAGTTCCACTCGCGCTTTCCGATATTCTCTCCCTGATTTCCAAAGGAGGCTCCGATGCGCGCTGAATTCATTACGCACAGATTCACATTTCATCTTTGCATGTTCCTCTGCTTCGCCTGCGCCGCGGCTTCCGCGGAAGAAGTCCGCGAAATCGCGCCCTTCGGCAAAGTGCACCTCATGGGCGAATTTCATAAGCCGGCGGGTGTTATCCTCTTCATCTCCGGCGACGGCGGCTGGGAAAAAGGCGTCGTCAAAATGGCGGAAGACCTCGGAGAAAGCGGCTATTTCGTCGCCGGGCTCGACATCCGCGAATACTACCGCCACCTTTCCGGCAAAGGGCATTGTATTTACGCGGCGGCGGAATTCGAAAGTCTGAGCCAGGCGCTCCAAAAGACCTACGGCTTCCGGAGCTACTTCCCACCCGTCCTCGTCGGCTATTCCTCGGGCGCGACGCTCGCCTACGCAATAGCAGCACAGTCCCCACCGGGAACCTTCACGGGCGCGGTGAGCATGGGATTCTGCCCCGACCTCGAAACGGCGCGTCCGCTCTGCGCCCAGAACGGACTTTCTTACCATCCGATAAAGCACCCGGACGGATTCGTCTACGAGCCGGCGCCGGCGATGGCGACTCCGTGGGTGGCGTTCCAGGGCGACATCGACCAGGTCTGCGACTCGCATTTCGCGGCGGACTACACGGCGAAGATTCCGCATTCGAAACTTGACAGTCTCCCGAAAGTGGGGCACGGATTCTCCGTGCGCAAGAACTGGTGGGACAACTTTGTAAAAGACATCGCGGAACTCAACGCGGCGCACAAGCCGAAGCCCGTCGAAGCGCAGCTCAAAAACGGCGAAGCGCTGAACGACAAGCGAATCGCGGAGCTGCCACTCACTATCGAACGTCCGCAGGGAACGGCGAAGCCTCCCTATTTCGCGATCCTCTACTCCGGTGACGGCGGCTGGGCGGACATCGACCGCGAAATCGCGAAGAACTTCAACGCGAAAGGCATTCCCGTCGTGGGAATGAACTCGCTCCAGTATCTCTGGAGCGGCAAGACGCAAGGAAAAATCGCGGAAGACCTCGGCATCATCTTCCGGAACTTCTCCGCAATCTTCGGCGTGAACTCGGCGGTACTCGTGGGCTATTCCCGCGGCGCGGACATGATACCGCCCATGCTTCTCGGGCTCGACAAGGAAACGCTTCCGAAGATACGCGAATCCGTCCTCATCGCCCCGTCAACGGCATCCGAGCTGGAATTTCATCTGCTCGACTGGGTGAGCGACGGAAAAGGCGGATACTCCGTGGTCGACGACGTGAAAAAACTCAACGGGCGCGCACGGCTGCACCTCATCTGTGGCGCGGACGAGGACGAGACCTCGCTCTGCAAGGAGAGCGGAAAACTCCCCGGCGTTCCTTTCACACTCCTGCCGGGCGGGCACCACTTCAAAGGAAACTACGCCCTTCTGAACAAGACGATTAACGCCGCGATCCCCCCGGCGAAATGAAAACCAGGCACAAAAAAAGCAGCTGTGAAAGCTGCTTTTTGTTTATCGGGTTGATTGGATTCGAACCAACGACCACTTGAACCCCATTCAAGTACTCTACCAGACTGAGCTACAACCCGTCTTCAAGATGCGGGCTCAAATTTAGATTAAAGCCCCGCGTTTTGCAAGCGTGAAAAATGAACTTTTACTTCCAGTAGCCGATGACGAGCGCTTCCGGCGTCGCATTCGGGTAAGTAGAACTTCTGAACGGTACCACGCGGCTGATACTCTTCTGGTTCTTCGGCGTCTTGGAGCGGTCGATGCCCGCAGTCCTGAGCGTCACCTTGAGTCCGGGAACCTTGCCGCCTTCCTTGACCGAGCCGTCCTTCCCGACGGTGAGCTTCACCGGTTTGAACGCCGCGGAGAATTCCTTGCCCGCGGAAGAATCGAGAGCGAGCGCGATCTGCTTTTTTTTGTCCGCGCTCCAGGCGTAGAACGTCCATTCGCGGGACTCGCCCGCGGAATAGTAGCCCGCGTCGAACATCTTTTCGTTGAAGAACACCGGCGCTTCCACCGTGCCTTCAAAGGAGGCCGTATACGGTTTGCCGTCCTTCCCTACGAGCACAACGAGATTCGAGACCGGGCCGTCCATAGACGCCGTGGAAAAATCAAAGTCCACGGTGATCGGCGCACGGGCGGCGACGCTCTGCGTGAACTTGAAGTTCGAGCAGCCTGTTCCCTGGCACATCGCACTTTCGAGCTCGATCGTCTTCGATGTGACATTCGCGCCCTTGAGCGTCACGTGGCGGACTTCGCCCTGGGGAATCGTTCCGAGTTTATAAGGATCGTTCGCGAACTGGAGCGAACCGTCCGCGAAAAGCGCCGCGGCGCCGAACGCGATTAAAGAGATTGCGAGTTTCATTTGCATACAGGGAAATATACAAAACGGGGCCCGCGAGACAAACATCAGTGAAACAAAGAGTCCCTGCCGGAGTCAGCCGCGCGGCGCAGAAGCTCCGCGGAATCCACGCCGTACAATTCACGGAGCCGCGAGTCCGTATTTCCGCCGGAAAGGCTCCGGAGCAAATCGCGCAGTTTTACAAAAGAGGGATCGGCGCGCAGAAGTTCCTGCGTCATCCGCAGGGAATACCAATAAAGTTTCTCCGCACCACTGATGTTCTTTTCCCGGACGAACGGTTCCGTGAGCAGCTCCACCGAAGGAACGGCTCCGCGCGGGCGCGGATCATGGATTCTGGAACCGTCGATCACCTGCGCAATGCCTTCGTTGAGCCAGAGAGGAACGTCCTTCCACTTGATCGCCTGAATGAAGGCGTGCGTAAGTTCGTGGAAAAGAATGGGGCGGTACCATTCGCGGAACCGCATCGCGTTCACGGGCATTCTCAGCTTACCGTCAAAAATCGCGGCGGCCCAGTCCGGATGCTCGCCCACGCCCTGATATTCCGCGGAGCGGTACAGCACCAGATGGATCTTGTTTTCAGGGTAAAAATCAAACAGGCGCGCGAGGGAATCGTAAGCGGTCTCCAGCACGGACAGAGCCTCTACCACGTCGGTGCGCTCCATTTCGCCTTCGAACTCCACGCGGAAATGCCGCGAATCCTCGAGGTTCAGCGCCCGCATTTCGTACAGAATGGATTTCGATTTCTTCTCAAGAAAATCCAGGTCCGCATTGCGGAAGGAACGCCCGTCGACCCAGGCGATGCAATCTTCGTAGCGGCCCTGTTCGTAAAGAATTCCGGCGAGGTGCACCTGGAGGTTCGTATCGTCCGGCATCTCCTTCAGCAGTTCGCGGACGTCCCGCTCCGCGCCGATCCACTCCCCTGCATCCAGCCGTTCCTTCGCATCCTTCACGAGAGCTTCGTGCCGTTCAAAGCGCTTCGCCTCCGGAGAATGTCTCTGATAAATCAGAACGCCTGCGGAAACAATGACGAGGATCAATAGGAACGGGAGGATTTTGCGCATCGGGACTCACACCGCCGTTTCTTTATTCCGTCTGTACGCGGCGATGGTCCCGCACATTTTCATCGGATCCATAGGCTTCGCGCCATCCCTTTCCAGCAGCAGGATCTGCCGCGGCAGCAAATGCATTCCAAACAAAACGTGCAGCGTTTTCTTCATCACCCTTTCCTTTTAAAGCTCCGGCAGGCACCGTTCCGGCGCCGTAAATAAAATATACATATCCGTCGTTCAACAGTCCCGGTTTTCTTATTCCCTGTAGCCGTAGTCACGGCAGGGACAGGAAGTCATCGCGGGCCTTGTTTATCTACCTTTCCCATTATGAAAATTCAGGTCTTTGTCTGCAACCCGTTCCAGGAAAACACCTACGTCGTCTATGACGACTCCGGCGAGGCGCTTATCATCGACCCCGGCTTCTATGACGAGGGCGAATTCCTGCCCGCGAAAAAGTTCATCGACGGAAACGGGCTGAAGCTCCGCAGGCTTCTGAATACGCACCTGCACCTCGATCATTCGATGGGCAACCATTTCATCGGGGAATCGTTCGGCATACAGGCTTCCGCAAACAAGGCGGATGTCTTCTTGCAGGAAAAAGCGAACGGGCAGGCGGAA
>JBAYFD010000056.1:0-9406 GCA_041667365.1 Fibrobacteraceae bacterium
CGCCGCACTACGACGCTTATCAAACGTGTGTGATTCGTTTCAGAAGCGAGCAAGGCAAGGCGCGCGACCCGCAGCCGTACTCTCACGTACGGCAATGGGGAGCGCAACGCCGCATTGCGACGCTTATCAAACGAATTACTTCAGAGTAGAGACCGAAACGTCCCAGCTCTTCCCGTTCAGGGCGACGCGGTACGTGTTCGTCCCGGCGACCTTCATGCCGTTCGTATTCACGGCCGGAGCCACGGAACTTGCAGCCGCAGGAGCGGGAGCCGCGGCGCCGACGCCCTTCTTGGGCACGCCGATGTGGCGGTTGCCGAGCAGGAAGTCGATGCCCTTGTTCATTCCCTTGCCCTGGAGGCATCCGACGATGAAAATATTTTCATCCGTCACCGGCAGGTGGTTCTCTTCGAGCATTTTCTTCGCGACGGGGATGCCCGGCGGAAGAATTTCCGCAGCGCACTTGACGCCCGGGTGAGCTTCTGCAAACGGTCTGAGCTTGAGCTGGTCCGCCGCGATTTTCACAAGTTCCGGATCCGGTTCGCAAGGCGTCTTGCCTTGGTAGCCGAGGAGCATCTTGCCGTAACCCTCGGTCATCTTCGCCCAGGTATCAAGGCCTTTGCTCTTGTTCACTGTATTCACGAAAGCCTGCTGGAAGTAGAACTGGGAGACCGGCGTCACGGACGAGGCGAAACCGCCGCGACGGACGCATTCGCTCATGTTCCTGATCACTTCCGGATACAGGTGGAAAGTCTTCGTTTCGCGCATCATCAGCGTGTTCGCGGTGAGAGCGCCGCCCGGCATGGGGGAGAAAATCACGTCCGTGGACATCTGAAGCGCTTCGGGCGGGAAGTTGTAATCCTTGAGGCCCTCGACTGCGACGTTGTTCGCTTCCATGATCTTCGGGATCGAACTGTCATCGAGGATACCGTCTTCGCCGAGCGCAAGCGCATAGTCCGTGCCCTTGAGAGCATGGTACATCGCGAAGAGATCGGGCTGGGAAGTACCGCCGGAAAGGGGCTTGCGGGCAAGATCGACGCCGTTCGCACCGCCCTCAATGGCAGAGACATACTGATAAAGACCGTTGCCGCAGGTTTCATGAGAATGAATGCGGAGCTCGACCTTGTCGCCCAGAAGCTTGCGGGCACGTTTGAACGTCTCGTAGACTTTCCTCGGATTCGCGGTGCCGGACGCGTCCTTGAAGCAGACAGACGCGAACGGAACACCGGCATCGAGAATATTGCGGAGCACCTTCTCGTAAAATTCCGGATCATGCGCGCCGGAGCAGCCGAGCGGGAGTTCCATCATCGTGACGACGACTTCATGTTCAAGGCCGGCTTCCGTGATGCACTTGCCGGAATAGATGAGGTTGTTCACGTCGTTGAGCGCGTCGAAGTTGCGGATGCGGGTCATGCCGTGCTTCTTGAACATCTGCGCGTGCAGCTTGATCATGTCGTACGGCTGAGGCGCGAGGGCGACCACGTTGATGCCGCGGGCGAGCGTCTGGAGGCGGGCCTTCGGACCGACCGTCTTGCGGAAGGTGTCCATCATATCAAAGGCATCTTCGCCGCAGTTCTGGTAGAGCGCCTGGAAACGGGCGCCGCCGCCCGCTTCAAAGTGCGTGATACCGGCGGCGGCGGCAGCTTCGACGGCGGGCATAAAATCTTTCATAAACACACGGGCGCCGAAAATGGACTGGAAGCCATCGCGGAAAGAAGTATCTTGGAATAGAATTCTCTTTTTCATCTTGTATTCCTGTGGGGCGGTTCCGCCCCGGGCTGATTATCAAAATAATGCGGGCTTAATATAGATTTTTAAGCATTCACCGGACACGCACCCGGTCCACAAAATCGCGGCAAGTCTTCTCCGGGTCCGGAGTGCCGAAAATGGCGCTTCCCACGACAAAAATGTTCGCACCGGCTTCCTGTGCGGATTTGATGTTATCAAGTTTGATTCCGCCGTCGATCTGAATATCTAAATCCGGTTTCAATTCGCGCAGGCGGCGCACTTTTTCAAGGGTGTAGGGAATCAGGCTCTGACCGCCGAAACCCGGGTTCACGGACATAACGAGGACCATGTCCACGATGTCGAGGACGTACCGGATGTTTTCGAGCGGAGTCGCCGGATTGAGAGAGACGGACGCCTTGCAGCCGAGCTCCTTGATGCGGTGGAGAAGCCTGTCCAGGTGATTCGTCGCCTCGGCGTGCACCGTGATGATGGCCGCCCCTGCCTTCGCGAAGGCGTCGACATACGCTTCGGGATTGTCGATCATCAGGTGGCAATCGAGCGGAAGGGCCGTACCCTTTTTAATGCAGGCGGAAATTCCGGGACCGAAACTCACGTTCGGAACGAAATGTCCGTCCATGATATCAAGATGCACATAACCGGCTCCGCCTTTTTCAATTGCAGAAATTCCGGACTGGAGATTCAAAAAGTTCGCGTTCAGGACGCTCGGGGCGATAATCTGCTTAAGAGTCATAATTCCTAAATATAAAAAGGAAAATTGTCATTTTTACTTTCTTTTACTATAATTACGCTTACGAACACTATAGGAGGTAACCACCATGGCTACAAAGAATAAAAAGGCTTGCAAGTCCGCTGTGTGCGGCAAGAAAGTTGAGTCCAAGTCCTCTAAGAAGGAAGTGGAATTCAGCGTTTATTCCCCGGACTCTAATGTCGTGGAACTCGCGGGTTCTTTCAATGACTGGACTCCGGCCAAGATGAAGCGCGGAAGCGACGGAATCTGGACGGTGAAGGTCTCCCTCGCCTCCGGTTCTTATCAGTATAAATTTGTCTTTGACGGTAGCTGGGAAGTCGACTCTGCCAATCCGGACCGCATTCCGGACGGCCAGGGCGGCGAGAACAGCGTGAAGAATGTCTAATTCGCTTCAAATACCCGAACAGACCATTCGTGAGGGTGCCGAACGTTTCGGCACCCCTTTTTGGCTTTATGACCGTGCGACGATAGAAGCGCGGGTGCGTGAAGTGCAGGTCTTCGACGTGGTCCGGTATGCTCAGAAGGCCTGTTCCAATCTTTCCATTCTCGCCTTGATGAAAAAGCTCGGCGTCGTAGTCGATGCCGTGAGCGCAGGGGAAATCGAACGCGCGATCCGCGTCGGTTTCAAAGGCGGGGAAATCAAGCAGGCGCCCCAGATCGTCTACACCGCGGACATCTTTGACCGCGACGCGCTCGAACTCGTCAAGAAGTACGATATCCACGTGAACGTGGGCTCCCCCGACATGATCAGCCAGCTCGCGGAAGCGGGCGTCAAAAGCGAGCTCACCCTGCGCGTGAACCCGGGCTTCGGCCACGGGCACTCCCGCAAGACGAACACCGGCGGAGACCTTTCCAAGCACGGCGTGTGGTACACACAAATTAAAGACTGCATCAAGCTCGCCCAGGCGAACGGGATGTGGATTTCCGGGCTGCACATGCATATCGGAAGCGGCACGGACTTCGAACACCTGACGCAGGTATGCAGCGCCATGTGCGACGCGGCGCGCCACCTCGGCGGACACGTGCGCACGATTTCCGCAGGCGGCGGTCTCCCCATTCCCTACAAGGAAGAGGACAAGGCGAGCCGCATCGACATCAACGCTTATTACAAATGCTGGGACGACGCGCGCAAACGCATCGCAGAATCCATCGGGCACTCCGTTTTCCTCGAAGTGGAACCCGGCCGCTACCTCGTCGCAGAAAGCGGCAAACTCATCACGGAAATCCGCGCCGTCAAAAAGCAGGGCGACAACACGTTCTACCTCGTGGACGCTGGGTTCACTGACCTAGTGCGCCCGGCATTCTACGGTTCCTACCATATGATCACCATCGTGAGCAAGGACGGACGCGAACTCGGAAATGCGAAACCCGTGATCGTCGGCGGGCCGCTGTGCGAATCCGGAGACGTATTCACGCAGGAGGAAGGCGGGTTCGTCGTTACGCGCGACCTTCCCGAAGCGAAGCCCGGCGATCTGCTCGTGCTGCACGATACGGGAGCTTACGGCGCCGCGATGTCGAGCAACTACAACTCCCGCCGCTATGCCGCGGAAGTTCTACACACCGACGGCAAGCTGGAGCTCATCCGCAAGCGTCAGACGTTCGATCAGCTTTTTGAGAACGATGTGCTGGTCAACCCGTGATTACGTATAAAGTTTAAAAGAACGGGCGACGCTTATTCCATTTTAGGTCATTGACTAAATTTGGGAACAAAAACAACTCCGCTTTATGCGGGGTTATTTTTATGTATTTATACTTCCTGTTTTGTCGCTGAATCGTAGGCGCGGAGTAGCATGCGGTATGTGAGCGTCCCGGTAAGCGCCCCCGAAGAGTCGCGGACGTAAACTTCGCCGAGTCCGTGAGAAAGCAAAAAGTTTATCGCGGAATGCAGATCCGCGCTGTCGCGGAGAAGCGGAACGTTCACCAAGCAGTCCGAAACAAGCAGGACCGGCCCTAATTTTTCGGATTCCGCGCCGTAGCGGCGCACAAGCGACATATCGGCAAGCCCTTCATACTTTCCGTCCTCGTAGACCGGGAACATCCGCCGGGGATAAGGCGCATTCGCATTAAATTCATCCGCGCGCTTCAAAGCCTCGGAAAGTTCCATTCCCCCGTCCAGACGGAGCACCGGACTTGCAACCATCACTTCGGAAATAGTCATCACGCGGAGCACGTCCGGATCCATTTCCGCACGGTGCACGGGGCTTGCGAACTTGTTCTTCACCTGGCTCCGGTAAATGCTCCACTTGCGGGAAAGCGCGATGTGGGACACCGCGGCGAGCAGAAGCCCGGGGAGAAGGCTGTAACTTCCCGTCATTTCGCAGACCATCACAACGCCCGCGATCGGCGCCTTGGCTGCGCCCGCGAAGAACGCGCCCATTCCCACGAGCACCATCGCGCCAGGTTCCCGCAGAAGTCCCGGGCAGACGCCTTCGATGAGCCCCGCGAAAAGCGCACCCACCGCGCCGCCGATGAACAGAGAAGGGCCGAACACGCCGCCCGAGCCGCCGCTTCCGACGGTGAACGCCGTCGCAATGATCTTCGCGACAGCGAGCCCGAGGAGGAACAGCGCAGCCGTACCCGTATAAGATTGGATATTCCCGATCGTCGAGACGACCGCGTCCCAGCCCCCGCCGAAAACTTCGGGGTAAATCAGCAGGGTTCCACCCGCGACGAGTCCGCCGATAGCCGGCTTTACGTACAAAGGAACGCTCAATTTTTTAAAATGGTTTTCCGCCCAGTCGTAGCATTTTACATAAAGGAACGAAAACGGAGCGCAGAAGCACCCGAGGACAATATAGGCGAAGAGTTCCGTCACCGTCGGAAACGGGAACGCCGGCACGGAAAGCGCCGCGCCGGAACCGACGTAGGACGTATAGACGGTAAAGCCGACGACCGCCGCGACGATGGACGTCCCGAATGCGCCCGATTCAAAATCCTCGCGGTAAAGCACTTCCACCGAAGTGAGCGCTCCTGAGAGCGGAGCCTTGAAAATTGCGCCAAGCCCCGCCGCCATGCCAGCGAGCGTAAACTGACGGCGCACGCTCCGCGGCATGCGGAACGCATTGCAGATAGTGGACGCTATGCCGCTGCCGATTTGCGAAACGGGGCCTTCATAGCCCGCGCTGCCGCCGCTTCCGAGCGTGATCACGCTGGAGACGAGTTTCACGGGAACGATGCGTGGGCGCGCGTTGCCGCCATGGTGATGGAACGAATAGATCATCCGGTCCGTTCCTTGTCCCGCCGCTTCCGGCGTCTTCGTTATCTTGTAAATCCAGAGCCCGCAGAGGAGTCCACCCAGGGCAGGCGCGATCGCTATCCACGGGCCGGTGAACGCCGAACGGGTAAAGCTCTCCGCAAAGCCCAGCATCACATGAAGGAAAATGGCGACGGCTCCCGTCGCCGCACCGATGAGGGCCGCAAGGAGCATCTGCGGAATGTATGAATTTATGACAAAAAGATGTCTGCGGATGTTGCCGGTCACTGCTTGCGGGCGCTCCAAAAAAAGGAGAACAGAACGACCGAGAGAATCGCCGCGCCCATAACTATCCAGAACGAATACGGGTTGCCGCTGCCGAGGCCGAACGGGAAATCGACATTCATGCCGAATACGCTCGCGACGAAAGTCGGGAACATAAGACCGATGGTGAGCATGTTCAAGCGGTTCATCAGCTTGTTCACGTTGTTATTGATGACGCTCGCACGCGCATCCATCATCGAGGAAAGAATGTTCGCGTAAATTTCCGCCTGCTGCAGGCTCTGCCGGTTTTCAATGGTGACATCGTCCAAAAGTTCTTTCTCATTCTCCGAGAACTTGATGCCGCGTCCCATCTGCAGTTTTTTGAGAAGCGCCTCGTTCGAATTGAGCGCGCTCACGTAGTAAATCAACCCCTTGTTCAAGCTGAACATCGCAAGCAGAAACTTATTTTCCATCGTATCCTGGAGTTTCTGTTCCAATTCATCATTGATGCGGTTGATGATTTTCAAATGTTCGTTGAAATGATAGACGGAATAGTTCAGAAGCTTAAGTACAAATGTATTCAGGCTGTCTATCTTAGAAAAGCGGCGCGAATCCGTGAGCGGCAGCTCCGCATCGGAAAGAAGCAGGACCAGATCTTTGAAAAGAAAGATACCGAAGGATTCCACCCGGAACTGGAAGTTATCCGAAGCTTCGTAAGTTTTCGGCTTCTTAAACACGATGGTTGCGAAGTCGTCATCGTATTCCACGCGCGAAAGTTCGTCATTATCGAATGCAGAAGCGATCGTGTGTTCCGGAATCTCGTATTCCTTAATGAGGACGCTCCGCTGTTCCTGGCTGGGGCTGCCCATCAGCACGATGTCCGCGGACTCTTCATTGGGTGCCGCAACAACGTTGCCGGATTCGATCTTATAATACTTGAGCATGGGAGCCACCTTGTATTGATAATGACCACGGTAAAATCTAAAAAAGACCCGGGCTGTTGCCTAGGTCTTTTTTTCCAAATCTGAATTTTATTCAGGAAGGATTATACGACCTTCTTGAAATGACGGCTGTACCAGGCGACGAACGGAGAGCAGATACAGATGGAAGAGTATGTACCGATGCAGATACCGAACGTGAGCACGACACCCATCGTGCGGATGGAAGCGCCGCCCATAATGCCGATGATCACGCACACGAAGAGAGTGGTCAGGGATGTGATGATCGTGCGGGATAGCGTCTGGCTGATGGAGTCATCGATCGTGCCTACGAAGTTACCCGCGCCGTGGAGGTTCACGTTTTCACGGATACGGTCGAACACGACGATGGTATCGTTCACCGAGTAACCGATGAGGGTCAGGATAGCGGCGATGAGCGCTCCGTCCATCGGAAGACCGACGAACGAAACAAAACCGAGGGAAATGATCGTATCGTGGACAAGGCCGATGACAGCGCCGAGACCGAAGCCGAGGCCGAGTTTGCCGAACCGGAACCACACATAAAGGCAGATCATGAGGCAGGCGAGGATGACGGAAAGAATCGCGTTGAAGCGGAGTTCCTTACCGATCGTGGGACCGACATCATCCTGAGCGATGATCTTCGCTGCGCCGGAGTTTACGACAGTCTGTGTCAAAGCAGTCTTTACCGCGGAACCCTGGGATTCGCGGACGCTAACCTGATAAGTGTTGTCCGCGCCGCCGCCGAGTTTGCGGACGGTGAAGTGAGAAACACTCTTAGAGGAAAGTACGTTGTTCAAGTCCTTGACGTGTTCCGCGTCATCACTGTACTGCACGGTATAGACCTGGCCGCCGGTGAAGTCAATGCTGTAATCGAAGCCCTTGAACACCATGAGCGCAATCGCGATGACGATGAGCGCACCGGAAAATCCGAAGAAGAATTTGCTCTTGTTCATGAATTTCGCGCGGAGTTCATTCAGGGCGTGGATGCCGCTTCCGATGCTGATAACGTTTTTATCCTGCTTCGCAAGCTTCATGTCGAAGATGGAGTGCGTGATCGTAAGGGCGGTGAACATGGAAATTGCAATACCGATCATCAAAGTAAGACCGAAGCCCTTGACGGAGCTAGTGCCAACTTTGTACAGAATAAGACCGGTGAGGATAGTCGTGAGGTTCGAGTCAAAGATGGCGCTGAACGCACGTTCATAACCCTTCTGGACTGCAGCGCGGGCCTTGAGACCGGCGCGGAGTTCTTCACGGATACGTTCGTAAATAATCACGTTCGCATCCACCGACATACCCACGGTCAGGATAAGACCGGCGATACCGGGAAGAGTGAGCGTCGCGCCGAACACGGAAAGAACGGCGAGCGTCATGATCAGGTTGCAGAGCATACCGACGCTAGCAACGAGACCGCCGAAGCGGTAGTAGGAAATCATGAACACGAGAACGAGAACGAGGCCGACAAGGCCGGAACCGAAGCCGGACTTGATGTTGTCGTCGCCGAGCGTCGCACCGATGTTGCGGGATTCGATAATTTTCATCGGAGCCTTGAGTGCACCGGCGCGGAGAACGACGGCAAGGCGGTTCGCTTCGGACATGTCTTCCAGACCGGTGATCTGAGCTTCGCCGTTCGGGATGCGGTCGCGGATCACAGGAGCGCTGATGACCTGATCATCGAGGACAATGGCCATCTGCTTGCCGATGTTCGCGGCGGTGACCGCCGCGAACTTCTTAGGACCGATGCCGCTGAACTTGAGGTTCACCGCGACTTCGCCGGCGTTGGTGCCGTCACCCACGCGGTACGGACGCGCATCGGAAATATCTTCACCGCCCATTTCAGCGCGGCGCTTCAGAACGTACAGGCGCTTTGCCTTGACCTTGCTGCCCTGTTGAATGGCTTCGAGACCGGACCCCCAGGCGAAGACGACGTCGTGAGGAAGCATGGCCTGGATGGCCGGAGTGCTCAGCAGCCTCTTAACCTTCTCGATATTTTCCTGACTCACGAACCCGCCGTTACCGACGGAAAGGTAAAGCTGGGAGAGCGGAACGACGCCCACGGAAGTATCCGCGGCCGCGGCAACTTTTGCCGTATCTTTCTTTTCAGCCGCCTGCGCTTCGACGGTGGACTTACCGGGGAGGAGGTCTTCGTCAGAAACATTCGCGGCGATCTTAGCGGCGGCCTTCGCCGTGTCTTTCACTCCCGCCTTCGCGGAAGAATCCCCGGCGGTGACTTTCGCCGTGTCGGCCTTCGCCGTATCGACGATGCCGCGGTTCGTCACATAGTTATCGATCATCTGGATGAGCTGGACGTAACGTTCCTGCTCGGCGAGGATCTTGAATTCCAGCTTCGCGGTGCTGCCCACGAGCGCCTTAGCGGTGGAGTCGTCCACGCCTGCGAGATCCACGAGAATGCGGTCATTGCCGCTCGGAGCGATCTGCGGTTCGGAAAGGCCGAACTGGTCCACGCGGTTGCGAACGATTTCGAGAGACTGCGCC
>JBAYFD010000057.1:0-9315 GCA_041667365.1 Fibrobacteraceae bacterium
CTCACCGCGTACAACAGCCGCTTCGGCGGGTTCCAGCTCACGCCGTGCGGGCGCGTCCAGACCCCGACGCTCGCGCTCATCGTAAAGCGCGAAGAAGAACGGAACGCGTTCGTCCCCAGGGGTTACTGGACCCTGGAAGGCACCTTTGAAAACGGCGGGAACAAATACGCCGGCAAATGGTTCGACGCCAAGGCGGAAAGCGACGCGAACCGCGTCTGGGAAAAAGAAAAGGCCGACGCGATCATCAGCAAGTGCAACGGCAAGGCGGGCACCGTCGAAGAGACGACTAAGCCCGTGCTTCAGAAATGCGCCCCGCTCTACGATCTCACGACACTCCAGCGCGAAGCGAACAACCGCTTCGGATTCTCCGCGAAGACGACGCTCCAGATAGCGCAGGCTCTGTACGAGCGCCATAAACTCACCACGTATCCGAGAACGGACAGCCGCGCGCTTCCCGAAGATTACGTCCCGACCGTCAAGAAGATCATGGGAACGCTCACGGGCTCTCTCGGCAAGTTCGCGGAAAAGGCACTCACGGAAAACTACGTGCACAAGGATCCGCGCATCTTCGACAATTCGAAGATTTCGGACCACCATGCGCTCATTCCCACCGGGAACGCGGTCAAGAGCCTCTCGGAAGCGGAACAGAAAATTTATACGATGATCTGCCAGCGCTTCGTCGCGGTGTTCTACCCGCCGGCGAAGTTCCTGAATACGACGCGCATCACGACCATCGAAGGAGAGACGTTCGCCACCGAAGGCAAGATTCTCGTCGAGCCGGGATTCAAGGCGATCTACGGCAAGGAAGCGGACGAAGAAGCGACCATTCCGCCGCTCGGCGCGGACAAAGAGGCGAAGACGATCGGCATCGCGGAAAATGCGGAAACGACCAAGCCGCCTGCGCGCTACACGGAAAGTTCCCTGCTCTCCATCATGGAAAGCGCGGGCAAACTCGTGGACGACGACGACCGACGCGACGCGATGAAGGACCGCGGGCTCGGCACTCCGGCGACCCGCGCCGCGATCATCGAAAAGCTCATTTCGGACAAATACATGATCCGCGAAGGCAAGGAGCTCGTGCCGACGAGCAAGGCCTTCGGGCTCATCCACATCGCCGCGGCGATGGACATCGAAAACCTGACATCCCCGGAACTCACCGGCGAATGGGAATACCAGCTCGCGGAAATGTCCAAGGGCAAGGTCACCCGCGAAGCCTTCATGAAGGGCATCGAGGACCTGACCCGCAAGATGGTCGACAACATCAAGGGTTTCAAGGAGGACTCCACCCGCAAGGAAGCGGAGTTCAGCCCGGTGAACGGAATGAAAGTCTTCGAAACCGTTTCGAACTACGAAACGGACAACGGCATCCGCATCCGCAAAATTCTCGGCGGCCGTCATATCAGCGGAGCTGAACTTACGACGCTTCTCACGGAACGCAAGCTCGGGCCGCTCACCGGATTCCGTTCCAAGCGCGGCGTGGAATTTTCATCCTGCCTCATTCTGAACGACAAGAATAAAGTCGAATTTGTATTCAATAACGACGATTCCAAGGACGAGGAAGTCGGCGAGCAGATCGGCGTTTCGCCCGTGGACAAGACGCCCGTTTACGAGACGCTCACGGGGTATCTGTCCCAGAGCGCCCGCGAGCATTCGAAGGTCGGGCTCCGGCTTCCGAAAGTTCTGCTCGGCAAGGAAATCGGCAAGGACAACATCGTGAAGATGCTCGCCGGCGGAAAGACGGAGCTCATCAAGGGTTTCCGTTCCACGAAGACGCACCGCCTGTTCGACGCGTTCCTTTACATCGATCCCAAGACGGCGAAGCTCAAGTTCGACTTCCCGCCGCGCGCTCCTGGCAAGGGACGTTTCGTGCGCAAATACCCGGTGAAAAAAGCCGAAGCCGAAAAGGAAGAATAAAAAGCAACGACCGACGCAGATTGTCATTGCGAAAGGCGAAATTTTGAAGCAATCCAGTCTCAAACGGGCAATGGATTGCTCCGTTCGCGGCACTCACTCGCGATGACGGCGAGAATTGCAGACAAAGCGATCTGAATCGTCCGCAGCTGACATTTTGCAGTCTAAAAGAATGCGGCGCGGTAAGAATTGCTGAATAGCGCGGGGCGCAGATAAGGCGCGAGATTGAAATTTTCCGGGAAGCGTTCCATCGTGCTTTCAAATACCGGCACGGAAAGCATTTCCTTTTCTCCGACGAAGCGGTACCCGAGCACCCGTCCGCCGCGCACGAGGATCGCGGACTTTTCCCCGTCCTTGCGCCCGGCGCCGAAAAGAATCATGTCCGGGAGCGGAGCGCCGCTGTCACTTGGAATGCAGACGCTCACGTTGCAGGGGTAACGATGACAGGCGAGCTCCACTGCGGTGCATATCTTCGCAAGAAGTTCCGAACCTGTGCATTCGAACTGAATGTCGCGGAGCCCGTCGTGAACGGAACTCAGCGGGCCGCGCTTCGCACTCGCAAGGAGGGCGAGCGCGCGGATACGCATATTGCGCGCGGAGGTCAGATAAAGCGTGCCGTCGCGACCGAGGAACCGCAGAATTCCCGCCATGCGGGGAATGCGCTCCAGATCATTTTCCGCCCAGCCTCTCGGGAGGAACGCCGGACGCGCGCCGCCGCGGATTTCCGCGCGCACCCGTTCTGGATCCTTCGCTTCCGCTAATTTCAGAATTTCCGCGCAGGCAAGCGCATCGCCCAGAGCCCGGTGATGCTTGAAATCAGGGAGTCCGAGCGCGTCCGAAAGTTTGTGAAGGCTGTAGCTCCCCATTCCGGGAAATACCCTGCGCGAGAGTTTCACCGTGCAGATGCGCTCGCTTTCAAACGGGATTTCCGCGCGGCGCAGTTCCTCGCGGATGAATCCGTAATCGAACGCGACATTGTGCGCGACGAACACGCGACCATCGAGCATTGAGCTCACCTTCTGCGCGATGTCCGCAAAGCGGGGCGCGGCAGCGGCCATTTTATCCGTAATCCCGGTCAGGTTCTGCACGAACGGAGGGATGGGAACGCCGGGATTCACCAGGGAATCAAATTTATCCGTAATGACGCCGTCATCCATAAGGGCGATTCCGACTTCGATGACGCGTTCCTTGCCGGGCTTACCGCCCGTCGATTCCACATCCACTACAGCATAGCGCATAAATTAATTTATCGGGACGTCGAATTCGACATCCTGCTTCCCATCGACGGTTTCTATGCGCGCTGTAAGATGACCGCTCTTCGGCTTTTTATAAACGGGCACGGAAAGGAGATAGGAAATATCCTTTTCATCGCTGTCCACGGCCTTGCTCTGCGACATCACCGAACGATACAGCTGCGTCTTTCCATAAGAAAGGATATAGACATAATCATGCGGATTATTCTTGTCAATCTGCTCCGTCGGAATGCAGAAATGCACCATGCCGCCCTTGGGGAGCGTGCGCAGGCTGTCGTTGATTTCCTCTTCCGTCGCGAGGTCCGCCTCCATGGCGAGGCGCAGGTTTTTCGCAAGCTTGTCGTAGCCCTCGTAAGTCACGGAAATCGTCGTTTTCACGCTCTCCGGAATCGCCGCCGGACGGATGTCCTTTATTTCCTTAGTCTGATAATATTCCCAGTGGCCGTCATCGTGCAGGACGACGATCGAGCCGTTCGAAAGCTTAACGAGCTGATCCGAAGCGGACGCGCAAACGGCAAGCGCGCAAAGTACGGCGATAGGCAAAAGCTTAAGCATCAAACACTCCTTTAATATGGGAAAATATATAAAGTCTGGCTTTTCCTATCCGGCGGACCGTGAAAAAATTATATCTAGTCCCTGATGTCCCTTTTAAAAGACGCAGTATTTTCAGCAGTCCGCGGACGCCGCGGAATATGACGATGCGGCTGTTCCCGGAAAATGAACGATAGACCCCGCACACGTTTCGCACCAAGCCCCACGGGATACCTCCACCGCGGGCACCTGCTCTCCGCCCTGTGGGTGTGGGGCGCCGCCCTGCGCTTCGGATATTCCGTGCATCTCCGGATCGAAGATCACGACAGGGGCCGCACACGACCCGAATACGTGACCGCCATCCGCGAGGATCTCAAAACGTTCGGATTCGCCTGGGCGAGCGAAAGCATCCAGAGCGGGAAAGAGGCTCTCTACAAAAAAGACTTCGAGCTTCTCCGGGAAAAAGGCCTTCTATACGCCTGCGGCTGCACCCGCAAATTCCTGACGGACACGGGACCGGTGAATGCGGAGGGAGAAGTCATTTATCAGGGACGGTGCAGGAACCGGGGTCTGCCGTTTTCCGCCGGGAACGCCGTCCGTTTCCGCACGCCGGATGAAATGATCCACTGGGAAGACCTGCGCCTCGGCGCATTCGACGAGAATCCATCGTTGCAATGCGGCGACTTCATGCTCCGGGGACGGACGGGTGAATGGACATACCAGTTCGCGGTATGCGCGGACGATATTGACGAGAGCACGGCGCTCATCGTCCGCGGGGAGGATCTCCGCAGTTCCACGGCCCGCCAGATTGCATTAATGCGCGCCCTGGGGCGTTCCGTGCCGCCACGCTATCTACACCACGGCCTCCTCTACGAGAAAGATTCCGGGCTGAAGCTGTCCAAAAGGCAACAGTCCGCGAGCCTCCGCGCCGAACTCGCCGGCGGGGCATCCCCGGAAAAGATCATCGGAAGCGTATGCCTTGAAGCGGGGCTTGCAAAAGATGATTCCCCGCTTCCTTTGCAAAAAGCACTTTACATTATAGCGGACGGGTTCAAAGCCGATTTTTGAATTTATATTCCATTATATGGCCGAATCTTTATATAGCAGGCTCGGGAAATTATGCCTGAGTGACATTGACCTTTCGCAATCGCAAGGTCTCCTTGACTTTCAATCCAAGGAGCGGTTCACATTTCCGCTCATCGCCGAGGACAGCTCCGCATTCTACGCGAAACTAAACCGATCCGGCTCCGGGCTACCTTTCGAAGCGTTCGCTCCGGATACATCCAAATTCACGGCGAAGGATCGTGATGCGCTAGCGGTCGCCTTCCGCGAAACGCTGAACGGCCCCGAATGTTCTTCGGGCAGGCAGGCGCTGTTCCTCGCGGCGGGGTTCCTGCGCTGGTTCACGGACAAACAGGGAACTGTAGATGTTCCGCAGATTTCACCCGCTCTAATCATTCCCGTCCGGGTCAACGAAACAACGCTCGCCATTTCCGCCGCCGGGCTTCCTCTGGAAAATCCGTTCCTCCGTAATGAATGTGAAAAGATCACGGCAATGCCCGCGGCCGGAGACTTCAAGGCCGGTGGATCCTTTGAAATAGGCGCATACTTCTCGGCCTTCGAAAAGGCGACCTGTAAAATTCCGCACTGGAAATTCACCGCCAGAGGACTTTCCCTGATGTTCCTGCGCATCTACCCGCTGTATGCGATGGCGGACATCGGGGATGCGGAATGGAAAGCCGGCGGAATTCTTCAGAAGCATCCGGTGATCCCCGGCCTCCTCTCCGAAGAAGGCTTCCGGCTGCACGATTATTCGCTTGAAGACAAAAACATCGACGATGTCTTTGATATCGCCGGACATCATTTCACGAATGCCGTGGACGCTTCCGCGACAAAGGCCATTCTGAACGCGCTCCGACCCGAAAACGGAATCTACGCGATACAGGCGCCGGTCGGTTCTTCCCGGGACGAAGTCGCCGAGAACATCATCGCGGAAAGCATCGCTCAAAAAAAGCGGACCCTTATCGTCTACCGCAACAAGGCGACCACGGAACGTCTTTCGTTCACAGGAAAATTCTCCGACGGGGCGCTTTCTTCCGAAGCTTATGAAAAACTGCAAAGCGACCTCGGCAAGAGCAGGGAAGCCCTCCGTCTTTATTACAAAGCGGTGAACACGCCGCTTCCCCCGGAAATGCAGCCGCTGGAAAAGGCGCTCCTCGCCATCGCGAAAGGAGACCGCCGCCGCAAGAAGGTTCCCGACGATGTCTTCGCCGGAGCGGACATCCTCTCCGTGGAAAAAGTCGAAGAAGCGAGCGGGCTCCTGCTGGATTACATTGATCTTCTGGAAAAACCGGAAGCGAAAAAGGACGCTGATGTCTTTAAAAATTCGTCCCTGACGGAATTCCCCGAAACGAAGAAAGCGGACATTCAAAAGACGTTCAAAGAGGCGTCTTCCGTATTCGGAACGCTCACGACGCTCGCACGCGCCATCGACGGCACTTATTTCTTCAACAAGGACGTCGACCTGGACGCGCTCGAAGACGTCAAAAGCGCGCTCACCCCGGATTTCGGCCCGCAGACGCCGTCCTTCGACGGCTGGGACCTTCAGTCAAAAGAATGGGATGTCTACGCGGACGATCTCCAGGCGCTGCCGGATGCAGGCGCCACCTGGTCCAAATTCCGCCGCGAAGGATCAAAAATTTACACGGACGCCGCCGTAGATGAAAGTATTTCCGATGCACGCGACATCATCGCCGGAAACATCGACAAGACGTTCAAGCTGTTTTCGGAATATTACCGCGATGCACGCGAAGTCATCCTGCACACGCTGCGTAAGCCCGATAAAATCAAAGATGACCGGGAACTTCTAAAACTCGCGGACAATCTGCTGGAGCTCAAGAATCACCGCGATCTGTATAAGAATTCCTCCGCCCTCGCGAACCGGCTCTGCGGCGAAGACTGGAAATTCGAAAAGACGAACTGGACCGGGCTATCCTCGAAGATCCATTGGCTCTATGCCTTCCGCAAAAAACTGCAGGGCAAGGACAACGCGAACCTTTCGCTCGCCCTTCTCTCGAACTACCGGAATCTACAGGCGGTCATCCCTGATGCCGACGGGTTCACTACGCTCTGCCGTTCGGGCAAAAAGCTTTTCGAAAAATTGCAGAAAGCCCTCGGTTTCGCTCCAGCGGACGGGATTCTCTCCGTAGTGGACGAGGCAGCGCTCATAGAGACGTGGGAACACGCGCTCCCCGCCCTGAACGTCGCCGTGCAGATTCACGCGAAGCGCAAGGAACTGGCGGCGCTCGGGCTTGCCGAGCTTGCCGGGGAGGCGGAAAAATCTCCGGACCTGCGCCCTGTTCTCAAAACGGAATTCGTGCAATATTGGAATTCGCGCGTCGTTCAGAATGCAAACAAACTCGACCCTTCGCTTTTCTCGGTATCGCCGAAGGACCGCGCCCGGGCGGTGAAGCAGTACCGTTCTCTCCTCACCAGTTTCCTAAACGGGAACAAAGAAATTCTCCGCGGATCATTGGAAAAAGATTCCGGAAAGCTGGTCCTGCTCTCCGCCGGAAACGTACCGCGGATTCTGCCGCCCAAGTCTGAAATTTTCGATATCGCAATATTCCTCGATGCGGAAAGCATTCCCCCGGCGGAAGCCCTGCCCGCGATTCTCCGCGCAAAAAAGACGGTCCTCATAGGCGATTCCGCGCTGCCTCCGTACGCGGCTCCCATTCCGGCGCATCTTTCAAGCATCCTCGCCTTCGCACTTTATAAAGGCGCGCCGAACGGGTTTCTCTCCCTAGACACGAAGCATGCCCATCCCGTGCTCTTTGAATTTGCAAACGAGGAAACTTACGACGGTCGTATCAAGGCGCTGCCGCAGCCAACCTCCGCACCGGCGGCATGCATTTCCGTCCGGGTCGAAGATTCCCCGGAGCGCGCCATCGCGGAAGCCGCCGTCATCCATGCGGAACATCACCCGAAAGAAAGTCTGGGCATCATCGTTTTTTCCGAGGCCCGTCTCTCCGCCATCCGCAAGGAACTCGATGTGCTGCTGCAGAGGCACAAGGACTGCGAAGCTTTCTTTGATCAAAAAGACGCGGCAAACGAATTTTATATCAAAACGCCGGAAAACGCAGTCAATGACTACCGCGATACGCTTCTCGTATTCGCCGAAGTCACGCCGGCGATCACGACCCCGGGCCTCGGAACAAAGCTCATCAATCTCTGTGCGACGCACGCCATGGGAGAGCTGCGTATTTTCACATCCGAAGCGCTGCAGAAGCCGTCCGCATCCGGAAATCCTGGGCTCCGGGCTTACTGGAAATGGCTGCAATATGCGAATTCAGCACCGCGCAAAAAGATGTACAGAGGAAATTCCCTCGTCTCGCCGTTTATCGAGCGCATTCTGGAAGTCCTCGACGGGAACAAGCTCGCGCTTGAAACGAACTGGGGCTTCCGGGGCGCGGACCTCGCCATCGCCGTACACGACGCAAATAATCCGGAACGGTTCCTCCTCGCCATCGAGACGGATTCGGACAAAGGCTTCCTGCGCGAATCCCTGGAGGACAGGGAATATCTGCGTCCGATGATCCTTGAAAAACTCGGCTGGAAAATCATCCGGTTGTGGCTTCCGCAATGGTTCAAGGCGGAAAGCGATGAACGCGGGCACGTGCTTACCACGATAGCTGTGGAACAAAGCGTCGCCGCACCGCCACAAGGGAAAACCGCCGTGGAAGAACTCGGCCCGGAAACCGACGAGGAGAACGCGGACTTCAACACAATTCCCTACCGCATAGTGAATCCGCGGATCGCTGGCACTGCGCACGACAATCCCATTCCCGACCTTCCGCCGAAGCTGCTCCTGCTGCAGGTGAAATTTTTCATCGACAACGAAAGTCCCGTTCACGAAGAATGTCTGCTCCGGCGTCTGCTCGCCCTGCACCGCGTGGGACGCGCCGGTCCGGGAATTCTGCGCGCCATCAAAACGGCGATAGAACTCGGCATCGAACGCAAAACGTTCATCAAGACCGGTCCGTTCTTCTATTCCCTCAAGAACCGCGGCATAAATCTCCGCAACCGCGAAGCGCTGCCCGACGAAGAACGCACCCTCGCATTCGTTCCGCCGGAAGAACGTGCGCTTTTCCCCGAAGGCACGGACAAGGCAACCATGAAAAAAGTCCTCGGACTCTTATAAGCAAAAAGCGCTCCCGCAAAGGAGCGCCTTTTTCACAAGCATACCAAACTCTATTTCACCTTGACAATCAGGGAATTCACACCCAAGCCCGCAAGTTCGTGAGACTTGTCCTCCGCGGCGGCCCTGGACGGCCAGTTTCCGCCCTGAAGCTTATAGAACGGGGCATCGAACTGAAGGCGGATCGTGAGCCCGGTGGCGGCGGAAAGTTCATCGCGGCGACGCTGCGCCTCGTCAAAATCAGCGATGGCGTCGAACTGCAAAGTATAAAGTTCCATCCCGTTTTTATTCGAAGCCGCGGACCAGCGGGTTCCATCGGAATCCGAGCGCAGGGAATCATTCAGGACAAGCTGATATTCGTGCCCCTTGAATAAACTGTCCAGATCCGTCGGACCGGCGGAAAAAGCGATGCCGGACATACAG
>JBAYFD010000058.1:0-9182 GCA_041667365.1 Fibrobacteraceae bacterium
ACCTTATAATCATAGCGCTTATACGCGGAGCCATATTCATTTTCGGCGATGACCGACACCGTATGCACGCCGGGCGTCGCCGGAATGCGGACCATACGGACATCTTTCGGGAGGAACAGACCGACGCGCAAGTCCGCCTGTTCCAGCTGCGCCGCGGCAATGTCCGTACCGATATTCGTCGCGAGATTGATGAGGATGTTGCCCGTGCGCATCGCCTTTTTCGCTTCCTGCGCGGCTATCGTACGCGCCGCTACACGGATTACCGTGCGCGTCATCGTATTGCTTTTTTCATCGTCGAGATTCTTATTCAGATTCTTCGTTATGTCCGCCATCACCTGAGGTTTGAATATCCCAGGATAATTATCTACGCTCACACCGAAATTGTGAACCTGATATTTGAGATCCCTGCGCTCTGGAAGCGCAATCGTAATGGATACGGTCGTACCGGCATTCGCACTCGCTGAAATGGCGGGTGCCGGAAGCGTAATGGATTCAATCTTCCCCGTCTGCGGATTCTTGCCCGTGAGATTCAGAATGCCACCCTTCACATAAGTTCCGGAAAGCATCCATTCCCCGAGAATCGCACTGTGGCCAGCATATCCGAGCACTATGATTTCGCCATTCTTCTCGCGAGCCGAGGACGCCGTCGGCGTCGCCGACGGGAGAGAAACATTCAGTTCGCGGAGTTCGTCTTCGCGGCCCTGGCGCTTCAGATATTCGGCGATGAATTCCAAAGCCTCCGGAGGAAGCTTCACGGGATCTTCACTGTACGCTTCGACCGTCTTATAGTAAGCGATAGATGCGTCATCCTTTTCCCCGGCCATATCATAAACGATCGCGGAAAGATAACGCAAAAAACCGGCATCATTGACCTTTTTATTGTTCTTCTGATACAGGGATTCCATTGCAAGCTGGCCCCGCTTCACTTCGACCATCGCCCCGTCGACATCCCGCTGCGCGAGATAATTCACGATGTTCATCTCGTACAAGGCAAGGAGTTCAAACGGACGCGCACGATAGGGGCGAATATTGTCATTCGTCGCAAGGGACGCAGCCTCGTTCGTCACGGAACGCGTATAAAGGTCATCATAGACCTGCTCCGCTTTTTCAAACGCGGCTTCACTTTCAGACCAATTTCCGTTATAGTGATAAAGCGTCCCCAGATCGAAATAGTAAAGGAATTCACTATTCGAACCGTAGAGTTTATCCTGCTTATTTTTGATGACCTTGATTCCTGCTTCGAAACCGCCTTTTTCCACAGGCCCGGACAGTTCATCGTATCGCGTCATGGATTTGTTGGCACAGGACGACAGTAAAAAAGTCGCGGACAACAAAAGAAAGAGACGTTTCATCATAACGGAAACCGGCCTTTAATGGTTAGAACTTGACGGAATTCTTGGAAAGATATTTCTTGATCTTCTTGTCGCCGATCCAGATCGTCTTGTGGCTCTGGATGTCCACTAGCTGAAGGTCTATCTGATAGAAGACCACGGCATCGCTTCCTTCCTGGTCGACGATGGAGTTCAGGGAACCCGTAAGCATCAAGTCAGCGCCGATTTCCTGGCCCGCTTCCTTGCGGGTTTCTTCCGTGGCATTGCCTTCCTGACTGGCGAGTTCATCGCGGAGTTCCGAGCGTTCCTCGGCGTTCGCGACAAAATCAACCTTGCCGGAATTGATGAGCGCGCGTTCCATATCCTTGATGAATGTTTCCACATTGATGTGCTCATGGCTCTTGTTGCGCACGGAACCGATCACGATCGTGGGGAGCGTGCCGCCGCGGGACTGGATCATCTTGTTATACCAAGGGCGTTCAATGCAATCTTTAATCATTTCTTCAGCGACGAGGCGGGAATCCGTGTCATTCCACTTGCCGGAGAGGTCCGTCGTGGAATCCGCTTCGACGCGGGTCACTTTTTTGCTGTCATTGCTGCAGCCGGCCATCAGAACGAGAGCGGCGCATACGGTAATCACCTGAAGAAGTCTGGACATAAGTTACTCCTTATTAGAAGATTTTGCCTGAAAATGTAATAAACTAAAAGTACATTGGGCATTCTTTTTTTGCCTTTCATCGGAAAAACTACTTTTACAAAAATACTTTATCTATTTTATTGCTGTAAAAATCAAAACGGAGGCGTTATGAAACAGCTTCTTCTCGCTTTAGTGATCATTCCGGCTCTTGCCTTTGCCGATGAAGGGCGTTCCGTATATAGCCCATGGGCCAGTTTCGGTCTGGAAGTGGGGGCGCTGCGCCCCGTGAGCGACTCCTGGAACAAGGAAACGTCCGCCATCTTCCAGGGCGAATTCCTCGCCAATTTTCAGATACTGCCGATGACGAGCGTCATCGGGCAAGCCGGCTATTCCGCACCCGGAAACGGCTTTGATGTTCAACTGGGCATTCAGCAGCAGCTGCTGCCGTTCGACATCACACCGTTCGTGGACGGCCTCGCGGGTATCCGCGCAGTCCCCGATGACGATCACACTCCCAGTTTCGGAGACCGGTTCGGCCCTACGGTGAGCGTGGACGGCGGCATTCTGTTCTTCCGCGAATCCTGGTTTCAGCTCCGTGTGCGCGGCGGTTATCAATGGACGTTCGACAACGACACAGACCACGGCTGGCAAGTGGGCGTCGGTATCCTTTTTGCGAATTCCCGCCCCGGACTCAAGGCGATTGACGTGAGCCCGGTACATTGATTTATTTGATTCCTCAGACTAAAAAGGGCTCCGCTTCTGCGGAGCCCTTTTTTATCACTTTCCGCTCCGGAGCCGCAGAAGCAGCATGGCTACTTCAAGCGGGCGCGGAAGTTCCACATCGCGGGAAAATCCCTGCGGAATTTTCCGGAAGCCGACATTAGAAACTTCACCGCAGATTTTTTCAATGCATTCCTTCGCGGGAACATCCTGTGCGTTCTGTAACAGATTCAATAGCAAGAGTCCGGCACCGCAGCGTTCCGCCGTGCAGTTGAGCATTGGAATAGCCCCCGTTTCGGCGACGAGGAACCCGATCTGCACCCGGGTCCCCTGCAGACGGACTTTCACAAGGCGCTCCACGGAGGACGTCGGTTTTACAAGCGGCATCAATTCCTGCATATATGGGAGGAAATGGCGCGACTCGCCCAGTGCGAAAGGCGGATGATCTTCAGGGAGCCGTTCCGGCGGAGTCTCTTTACAAATGTCCTTCGCGCGCGCCGTTGCGTTTTCGGGAATATAATCGCGCATCACGATGACCATGTCCGCGACGCTCAGAAAATCGCCGCATGCTCCGGCGACGATGATCATATTGACACCGAGTCCGGCGAGTTCGCGGATCCTGTCCACAAGTGGAATGAGAGGCTCGCCGGCTGAGCCCACGAGACGCCGCATCCGCGCATCACGGATAAGGAAATTCACCGCGGAAGAGTCCTCGTCTATAAGCACCGTGCGGCAGCCGAATTCCACCGCCTCCACAAGATTAGAAGCTTCACCCGTCGACCCGGAGGCGGAAAGCGTTGAAAAGCTTTCAGTGGAAACTTTATACGGAAGTTCCCGCACCAACGGGGCAATGCGTGTTTTACGGACGCTGCGCCCGCTTTCCGCGTTGATCCGGACAGCGGAAGGATCGATGACGACGGCTTCGCGTCCATCGCCGGGAACATGAGGATAAACAGCGGCTTCAAGCGCATTGAGAAGCGTCGACTTTCCATGATACGCGCCGCCGGCAATGACTATAATGCCCTTCGGAATTCCCATTCCAGAAAACGTTCTGCCGCCCGCTGTAAGCGTGACCCGCAGATCTTCCGGGCTCTTGAATGGCACCGCATTCCGGCTCGGCAGGTCGGAAAGTCCGGACTCGCGCGGGAGGACCGCGCCATCGGGAACGAACGCGACAAGCCCGCGGTCCTGAATCTGCTTCAACAGTTCTTCCCGGATTTCAAGACATTCGATGTGTTTCTGCGCCGCAGCCAAGACATTTTTATCCCCGGCATACAAAGTCGCAAGAACATCCGGAAGCGTCGACGTCACCAGTTCGCAGACGCCTTCGACATCCACTTCCCGGTGATTCCCCGGAAGTTTCACCGAAAGGATGACTTCCAGTACCGCGCGCCCGTCATTTTCCGAAGGGCCTCCGACCCAGAAGGAATTCCGCACCCGGATTTCCTGTCCGGGTGACGCCACTGAAACAGGATACTCGCCCTTTTCCGCGGCATCCGCACGATGTGCGAGCTCTTCAGAAAGCCGGCGCATCAGGAAATCGGCGAGCGCGAGCCGTTTCAGCGGGAAATTGCCCAATTCCTTAGGAAAGCCGAGCACCTCAAGCGGGGCCCGGAAGCGAAGCCTCGACGGCGGGGCATAAGAATCCCCCTGCACATGCAGGAATTCCAGGTCAAAATCCCCGAAATTCCAGGTTCTTTGAGACAAGCTTTTATACAGGCCGTAGTTTTTACCTGTGAATGTGCGCAATTTTTGATAGAGTTCTTTCATTGAAAACAAAAGTAAAAAAACGTTCTTTTGCGCATTTCCCTTTTCCGGGGCGGACAAAGAAAAATTAGTTTTATATTTTAATTGGAAGCTTTTTCAGGAGAATCTATGAAACATTTTGTGAAATACCTTTCCGTAAGCGCCGTCACGCTCGCATTGTGCGCGACGTTTGCCTCTGCCGGCGACGATGATGCAGACAATCCGCCCCCGCGCGGTGGCGAAGGCACCGTGACAATCATTACCGAACCGCCCAACAGCGACGTGTTCCTCGGCGGCGAAAACCTCGGGAAGAGCCCCATCGAGAAGCGCAAGTTCAAGTCCGGCCGTTACACGCTCATCGTGGTGGACCAAGGCTATGAGCTCATCAATCAGCGTTTCAACGTATGGCCGGACAAGGACAACGTGTACAACGGCAAGACGACCATCCCGAAAGGAAACATCAAGGTCACGACCATTCCCGGCAAGTGCGTCGTTTACGTTGACGGCGACAATGCGGACAAGACCGACGGCGCCCCGCTCACCGTGCACAATCTGAACGCCGGTGACCACACCATCCGCGCGGAATGCAGCAACCACCGTAGCGCGGAAACGCTCGTGACGGTCAAGGGCGAAGAAACAGTTGAAATCACGCTCGACGCCTCCGCCCCTTCCAAAAAGAAGAAATAACGGAAACAGAAGATTCGAAAAGCGGGCCTTCATGGGTCCGCTTTTTTATTTCGAATTTCAAAGGCAAAAAAAAGACGGGCACCGGAGGTGTCCGTCTTTTTCGAGGCAACGCTCAGACTCGAACTGAGGAATGGGGCTTTTGCAGAGCCGTCCCTTACCAACTTGGGTACGTCGCCATAGCGCGCACAATTATAAATAATATTTTTTTATTTTCCAAGACACTAATGCAAATTACACCCCTGAAAGAACGGGTTATCCAGTCCGTTGCCCGCCTATGGCTGAAAAGCCTGCGGACTGAAGTCCGGCTCCCGGATGATTTCCGGCCGGGCGTCCTCGGACTGTGGCACGGGGATCTCGCCGCCTGCACAGTCGCGCTCCGGCACAAGGGGATCTACGCCTTTGTTTCAAAAAGCAAGGACGGAGACCGCCTGACGGACCTCGCGACCGGCCTTGGATATCACGTCCTCCGCGGTTCGGACACGCAAGGCGCGCTCGGAATAAGAGGTCTGCTCAAGCCATTGCGGCAGGGCGAGTCCGTCGCCATGGCCCTTGACGGCCCGCGCGGACCCGCTATGCAGGTCAAGCCGGGAACGGAATGGCTCGCGCACACCTCGGACCGGCCGGCATGGATGCTCCTCCCCCGGTACGGCGCGAGCATCCGGCTGCGCACCTGGGACCATGCGAAAATTCCTTTGCCGTTTTCAAAAATCACCTTAAACATCGAACGATTGACATTATTTGACGCGCGGCTTTAATATTTTTGTTCCCGTTAAATTCATGGAGAAAAATGTCATTATTTGCAAAGTTCATCGCCTTTGACCTGGAAACGACAGGCCTCGTCGCCGGCAAGGACGACATCATCGAAATCGGCGCCGTCAAGTTCACTGTCGAACCCGTGGACGGAATCATCCGTCCCAAAAAGCTCGGCGAATTTCAGACGCTGGTCAAGCCCGGAATGCTTATCCCCGCCGAAGCATCTCGCGTGAACCACATCACCGACGCCATGGTCGAAAACGCGCCACCCGTTGCAGAAACGCTACGGAAGTTCACGGGATTCTGCGGTCTGGACACGATCCTCGTCGCCCACAACGCGGACTTCGACGCCGGGTTCCTGCGCATCGCCTACAACAAGAACCCGCAATACATTCCGGGGAATCCGATCGTGGACAGCCTCCGCATTTCAAAGACGATCCTGCCGGAGTTCAAGAGCCACAAACTCGGCGACCTCGCGCACATGTTCGAAAAAATGCGCGGGCAGCTCACGCTCGAAATCACCTCCGAAGCGATGCACCGCGCCGTATATGACTGCGAAATGCTGATGGAAGTATTCGTCGCCCTCCTCCGCCGCCGCATCCGCGAAGCGGACTGGGACATGTCCCGTATCCTCCCCGCGATAAACCGCCAGGGTGCGCCGGCCGCTTACCTGAACAAATAGCAACTCTTCCCTCAATGCAACCGAAAAGTTCCGCGAGCCGCGGAACTTTTTAAAACACAAAAATCCGCTTTCACAGGAAAGCGGTTTTGTCATTTACCAAAGGTAAATTAGATACCGAGTTCTTTCACGACATCGAAGATGCCGCGCTTATCGATCGTGCGGAGGCCCTGAGCACTCACGCGGAGCGTGACCCAGCGGTCCTCTTCGGGAACGTAGAAACGCTTCGTCATAAGATTCGGAAGGAGGCGGACCTTCTTCTTGCGGTTAGAGTGAGAAACGCGGTTGCCAACCAGACCGGTCTTGCCGGAAACATCACAAATACGGCTCATAAAAACTCCGTTTTTATTTTCGAACGAGCACAATGTTAATTAAATCCGCAGGAATCGTCAATACCCCGGAAGTAAAATTCATCACAAGCCGGCCAATTCCGGCGGTAGCTGAAATTTCGTGTGTTCTTCAAGGGTGACGCATTCCTGGACTTCCACTTCCGGGAACGCCTCGCGGATCCAGGAAACGACACCCTGGACCAGGACTTCCGGAGCGCTCGCTCCACTGGAAAGGCCCACGGTGTCAATGTTTTCAAGCCATTCCTTGCGCAGATCGGCCGCCGAGGCGATGAGACGGCTTTCGACGCCCTTTTCCTCGCCGAGTTCGCGCAACCGGGAAGAATTCGAAGAATTGCTCGCACCGACCACGAGAAGAAGCTGCACACGTGCGCAGAGTTCCGAAACGGCCGCCTGGCGGTTGCCCGTCGCATAGCAGAGGTCTCCTTTTTCCAGTCCCTTGATCCCCGGAAATTTTTCACGGAGAGCAGCGATGATGTTGCGCGTCTCCGCGATGGAGAGTGTCGTCTGCGTAATGTAAGCGAGTTTCCCCGGATTTTCGAAATGCAGATTCTGAATGTCCCGGATGTCGCGGACGACCGTAATCGCGCCCGGGGGAAGCTGCCCGACGGTGCCTTCCACTTCCGCATGCATGGAATGCCCGATGAGAATGATGTGCTTCCCTTCCGCATAATGGCGGCAGGCGCTCGAATGGACGCGTTTCACCAGCGGGCAGGTCGCGTCGAGCACGCGGAGATGCCGCTTTTCCGCATCTTCATAGACGGCGGCGGCGACCCCGTGGGCGGAGAAAATGACCGTCGCGCCTTCGGGAACTTCATTGATCGTTTCAACGAATATGGCGCCGCGGTTCCGCAGGGAATCTACGACGAACTGGTTGTGAACGATTTCATGGCGCACATAAATGGGGCTGCCGAATTTTTTGAGGGCACCCTCCACGATATGGATGGCCCGGTCGACGCCGGCGCAGAATCCGCGCGGCCTTGCAAGCAATAAAAGTTTCATCGCGTTTACTTTTCCATTCCTAGATAAGTGAGCAGCGCGGCATACGACGCAAGGACCTTGTCGCGCTCATGATCCAAAAATTCCTGAACGAGTTTCAATGCCGGCAACGGACGGGGCGGATATTCCGCGGGAGATTCCATCCGGATCACGGCGCCTTCGCGCACAAGGGCGTCTACGGCGGCCTTGTTTCCGCGGGAAAAAGGCCCGACGCAGGTGGAAACGCCCATCCGGAGCGGTTCCCAGAAGTCATGCACGCCGAGTCCGCGGGCGAAGGAGCCGCCGACGACCGCCACGCGGGAGACCGCATAGACGGCGGACGTGAGCCCATACCCGGAGACAACGGACACCGCCCCTTTCTCCACCAGAGGCCAGTCCACGGCCATGATTTCATGTTCCCGGAGCGAATCACGGAATCGCTGAACTTCTTCTGCGCGGCGCGGAACGAGCACGGTGGCTTCGCCCCGCTTCATCGCCAGCTCAAGCATTTTCAAAAGCGCGGGGATTTCCTCCTCATGGAACGACACGAAGGCGACATCCGCCCTGGGATTTTCCGGCGAAACGACGGCTTTTCCGGAGCGCGCCCAGTTCAAAAGTTTCCAGTCGCCGCCGATAATCGTCTTCGCGGGAAGCTTTCCTTCGGACGCCGCGGCGAAACGGGTGAGATCGGCCCCCGTCTGCATGCTCGCAAAACCGATCGTGCCAAAATCAGAGGAATCAAAACAGCGGTAAAACCTTCCAGAGACAAGCGCTACGGAGGGGCGGAGCGAAAGGGCACGCATCGCGGAAAGGTATCCCGGCCAGAGTTCATTCTCGGCAAGGATGAGCGCGGCAGGTTTCACCGCCCGGATGAATTTTGAAACGGAAGTCTGCGTGTCCAGAGGGGCGAGCGCCGCAAGGACCCCGGCCGTCTGAAGCACCGGAACGACCTCCGCTTTCTGTGTCGTGATGAGAACCCGCGAAAGATGCGGAACATCCTTCGAAAGGGCACGCGAAAGCGAGAGCAGCATTTTGCACTCGCCGAGGCTCGCGCCGTGCATCCAGAGGAACGGACCCTCGGGCCACGGGCCGTCCAACCGATTTTGAATTTTAAAACGGGATTCCAGAGGGGAAACCTTAGAGGCTACCCGCGCGGCGACACCAGCCGCCTTCCGCAAAATATTCACACCCAGCATTAGCCGACTCCTTTGTTCCGCAACACAAGAAGCAAACTATAAAACAAAAGCCAGGTCCACGTCCATCTATCCGCGATAAACGCCGTAAAGTATTTTTTTACCGATATG
>JBAYFD010000059.1:0-9171 GCA_041667365.1 Fibrobacteraceae bacterium
AAGGCTCAAAAAGAAGAGAAGAAAAAATTGGATCTATGTTTGAATTACGAAAAAAACAGTCTAGATGATAACTTTTTTTTGAATAAATGTATTTTTAGAAGTGACCTATATTTTGGCAGTTTGCGATAATTTGCGGAATGGCTAATATCGCCAGGCAATGGAGAAGGAATAATGAACGATCTGAAGACCCGTATTAAAGAAGTCCTGATTAAGTCCCTGGATCTTGAGGACATCACCCCCGCTGACATCAAGGATGACGAGGCGATTTTCGGTACCGGCCTCGGACTGGATTCGATCGACGCCCTGGAACTCGGCATCGCCATCAAGGAAAACTTCGGTGTGAGTTTTTCCGTGGTGAATGCGGAAACCCGCAAACATTTCGCTTCCATCAATGCGCTTGCGGCTTATATTGAAGCGAGCTCTCCGAAAAAGGAAGACTGAGCATGGAAAAGCAGGAAATATTTGACAAGCTGAAAGCGGCGCTCGTCGAGGACTTCGAACTGGACGCAGCAAAGATCGTTCCGGAAGCGAAGCTTTTCGAGGACCTGGAACTCGACGGCATTGATGCCGTGGATCTGATTGTGAAGCTCAAGGCCTTCCTTCCGCATAATGTGGATCAGGAAGTGTTCAAGAAAGTGCGCACGGTGCAGGATGTCGTGGACGCCATCTATAATATGCTCCACGAGAAGCCGCAGGCGTAATCGCCGTGGCGTGGAAAATCGTCATTGCGCTTCTTTCGGTAGCGTATCCGGTTTTGGTGTTCTGCGGACTGTGCTTCTGGCACCTGTCCCCGCGGACGCTTTCCCTGCTTCTTGTCGCGGCAGGGCTTTTTCTTTTTGTATCGCGCACGCAAAGAGATCCGGCTCAGCGGAAAAACCGGAATTCCGTCGTCCTTCTTTTGGCGATGCTTGCGCTTGTCGGTATTGTATGGGTGACGGACAACGCGCTCGCGCTGAAGTTCTACCCCGTGCTGGTGAGCCTCACCGTATTCGCTTCCTTCGCCTATACGCTCCGCTTTCCTCCGACGATGATTTTCCGGTTCGCAGCTCCTGGGCGACAAGTCCGTCGGGAGCGGTCCTTCCCGCGCGTCCGTGGAACGTTACTGCCGGCGGGTCACCGTCGTGTGGTGCGTTTTTCTTGTGTTCAACGCGTCGGCGGCGTTCTTCACTGCGCTCGCCTGTCCGGATTGGGTCTGGTCGGTGTACAACGGACTTGTCTCGTATATCCTGATGGGCGTGCTGTTCACCGGTGAATTTTTAATGAGGCGTAAGATGCAGGCAAAACAGAATGGATATACGCCGGTATCCCGGCAAAAGAAAGATTTCCGCCCGGCGGACAGTGTCGTATGCTTCAGCGGAAAGGCCGGCGAAGGCGACGTCCGCACCTGGGCTGATTTTGTGCGCGACGTTGGCGCGGTCCGTCATTTCGTCCGTTCCAAAAATTATGAGCGCTGGATTCTTCACAGCGAGGACTCCTACTATTTCGCGGTTTCCCTCCTCGCCGTCCTTCAATGCAAAAAAGAAACGCTCATCACGGCGAACGTGCAGCCGGCTTTCATCGCCGAGATGCAGTGCGCGGGCACGGGCTTCCTCGGAGATGAGAATGCGGCCGATGAGTTCCGTATCGCGGACATTTTAAAGCCCGCGGACGCAGCTGTCGATGATGACTGGCCGGAGATTGACCCTGCGAAGGCGCTGATGACGATGTACACGTCCGGAACGACGGGCACTCCGAAGCGCGTGCCGAAGATTCTGCTCCAGTTTGAAAACGAGACGCGCGAACTTGTGCATCTCTGGGGCGGTTCCTATGCGAACAAATATTTCTGCAGCACGGTGAATCACCACCATATTTACGGACTTCTGCTCTCCGTGCTCGTGCCGCTCACATTCAGCGTTCCTTTCCGCAGGGTGCGCATCGACTTCCCGAATGAACTCGCCGATTTCCGCGACGCGCCTTATGCGATCATCGCAAGCCCTGCGTTCCTCAAACGCCTGTTCGAAAGCGGTCTCCCCGACGGATATTTTAAAATTAAGCCGTTCATTCATTCTTCGGGCGGCGTGCTTCCCGTGGAAGCCGCTGAAAAGACTTTCCGCATCACGGGATTCTGGCCGATGGAAATTTACGGCAGTACGGAGACGGGCGGCATCGCGTACCGTCAGTCGAAGGACGGCATGGACTGGACTCCGTTCGCGGGCTGCAAGATGACGCTTTCCCCGGAAGGCTGCCTGAATGTCCGTTCTTCCTACATCCTTGAATCCGAGGGGTTCACCACGGGCGATCTCGTCGAGTTCGGCAAGGATGGCAAGTTCCTCCTCAAGGGACGCGCGGATTCCATCGTGAAGATCGAGGAAAAAAGAATTTCGCTCCCCGAAGTGGAGAAACGCCTCGCCGGTTCCGGGCTTGTGAAGGATTCCTGCGCCGTGGCGCTTTCGCGCAAGCGGCAGTTCCTCGCGGTCGCCATCGTGCTGAACGATGCCGGCAAGGAAAAATTCAGAGGTGCGCGCAAGCTGGAGATGAACAACTTTTTCCGCGATTACCTTTCGCAGTTCCTCGAGAATACGGTGCTTCCGAAAAAATGGCGCTTCGTGGATTCCATTCCGGTGAACACCGAAGGCAAACGCCTGCGGGACGAAGTGGAAAAGCTTTTCGACGCGCCCGAAGACCGGGTGGATGTCCTTTCTGCGGAAGTGACTGCGCCGGCGACGCTTTCGATGCGCGTCAGGTTCCCGGAGACGAGCGTGTTTTTCGACGGACATTTTCCTGAGTTTCACTTGCTTCCCGCGGTCGCCCAGGTGGACTTCGCGATGCACTGGGCGCGGCAGTATCTGGGAACGTCTCTCAAGCTCGCGAAGATCCCCCGCGTCAAGTTCACGCGTCCGATCCTTCCGGAAAAGGTAATCCTTGCGGAACTTTCCTATGCGGCGGGAACGTCCCGCCTCACGTTCCGTTATACTGAAGAGGAAACCGGCGCAGTGTGCGCTTCGGGTTCCATTGTCGTGGAGAAGGCCGATGCCGAATAAATTCTGCGCGGTGATACCCGTCTATAGGCACGGAGAGACGGCGGGCGCCGTGGTGCGGGCGCTTGCGGAGAACGGCATACCTTCCGTTCTCGTGGATGACGGCAACACCGGAGCATCGAAAAAAGCTTTGTATGCAATCAAGGACGAATTTCCCGACGCGGACATCGTCCCTTTGAAAAAGAACGGCGGCAAGGGCGCCGCAGTGTGCGCCGGTCTTCTGCGCGCGCACGGACTCGGGTATACGCACGCATTGCAGATCGATGCGGACGGGCAGCACGATTCCGCGTCCATTTCGTTTTTTGCGAAGGCGGCGGCAAAGCACCCGGACGACCTCATCTGCGGACTGCCGGCTTATGACGCGACCGCTTCCAAGTCCCGCGAAACGGGCCGCAAGATCACGAATTTCTGGGTGATGCTTGAGACGCTTTCGACGGACATTCCCGATGCGATGTGCGGTTCCCGCGTCTATCCGCTTCCGTACCAGTGGTACAACTTTTATGAGTTTTGGAAGATACAACGGGAAAATCAACAAGAAGGGTACAATGAAAAAGGTATTTGAAGTCGGTAAAGACCGCCTTACGATCGAGGACGTGGTGAATGTCGCAAAGGGCAAGTGCAAGGTCAGGCTCAGCGAAGATTCCGCGTTCGTAAAGAAGATCGACGGCGGCGCCGCGTTTTTGGACGAAGTCCTCGCGACGCGCGGCGGCGTTTACGGCGTGACGACCGGCTACGGCGATTCCTGTACGCAGGTCCTGAGCCGCGATCATTATTACGATCTGCCCGTGCATCTCACGCGCTTCCACGGCTGCGGGCTCGGAGACTTTTTCGATGTCGAGACGACGCGCGCCATCATTCTTGTCCGCTTGAATACGCTCGCCCAGGGATTTTCCGGCGTGAGCTATGAACTTCTGAAGCGCCTGGCTCAGCTCCTGGAACATGACATTCTTCCGCTCATCCCGGAAGAGGGCTCCGTGGGCGCGAGCGGCGACCTTACTCCGCTCTCTTACGTGGCGGGCACGCTCATCGGCGAACGCGAAGTCCTTTACAAGGGGGAACACAGCGATGCGGCGCACGTGCTCAAGGAACTCGGCATTCCTGTGTACAAGTTCCGCCCCAAGGAAGCTATCGCGATTATGAACGGAACGGCGGTGATGAACGCTGTCGCCTGCATGGCGTACAGCCGCGCCGAATATCTCTCCGATCTCGCCTGCCGCATCACGGCGATGATGGTGATCGCCCTCAAGGGCAACGATTACCATTTCAACAAGCGCCTGTTTGAAGCGAAACCGCATCCGGGCCTTGAAACCGCAGCGAAAAAAATCCGCGAAGTGCTTTCCGAGGACCAGCGCCGCGGCGTGATTCCGGAAAAGCTCCAGGACGCTTATTCCCTGCGCTGCGCTCCGCATGTGATCGGAATGTTCTATGAAACCGCGCCTCTGTTCCGCCAGATGATCGAAATCGAAATGAACAGCGCGAACGATAATCCGCTCGTCGATCCGGTGACTGAATCCATTTTCCACGGCGGACATTTCTACGGCGGGCACATCTGTTTCGTGATGGACAGTCTCAAGAACATCGTCGCGAATACGGCGGATTTGCTCGACCGTCAGCTCGCGATGGTCGTGGACATCAAGTTTAACCGCGGACTTCCGGCGAACCTCACGGGCAGCGGCGACCTCATTTCCTTTAATCACGGCTTCAAGGCGGTGCAGATCGCCGCCTCTGCCTGGACTGCCGAAGCGCTTCACCTGACGATGCCGATGAGCGTGTTCTCCCGCTCCACCGAATGTCATAACCAGGATAAGGTGAGCATGGGCACGATTGCCGCCCGCGATTGCATCCGAATTCTTGAACTTTCGGAACAGGTGACTATAGCGACGCTTCTCGCCGTGACACAGGCCATCCGCCTCCGCCTTGCAAAGAAGGAAATCACCGAAGAACGCATCAAGGGCGTGCGCAAGACGTTTGAACAAACTTGTTCATTCTATCCGCTGCTCGTCGAAGACCGTCCGATGGATAAGGAACTCCGCAAGGGTCTTGAGCTCATGCGTGAAAAATTCTGGGAACTCTAATATGACCGAAGAACCGATCAGTGTAGATGTCGAATTCCTCGTTGAATTCTACGATGTGGATTCCATGCATATAGTGTGGCACGGAAACTATGTCAAATTTATGGAAGTCGCCCGCTGCGCTTTGCTTTCCGAATTGCATTATGATTACCAGGAGATGGAAAAAAGCGGTTACACCTGGCCGGTCGTGGATCTTCATCTGAAGTACATCCGTCCGCTCCGTTTCCTTCAGCGTTGCCGCGTCACGGCGACTCTTGTGGAATATGAGAACTGCCTCAAGATCCGCTATGTGTTCCGCGATGCGGAAACGGGTGCGGTGGTGAACAAGGCGGAAAGCATTCAGATGGCGGTGGAGATGAAGACTATGGAATCGTGCTTCGTATCTCCGCAGTATTTCCTCGACTGCGTCCGCGCATACCGTGAGCGCAAGGCGACCGGGAATGCGTAAAGGAATCTCCGGACTCCTCGTTCTGCTCGCGGCGGCGCTTGGACTATGCGGCATTCCGTTCAACTTCTTTGCTATCGTGGGCGTGATCCTCACGCTCAGCATCGGCATTGATTATTCGCTCTTCTTTAAGGAACGCTTCGAAACTCCGCGGACGACGATGCTCGCCGTTCTCCTTTCCGTGGCGACGACGTTGCTTTCTTTCGGCGCGCTTTCTTTGAGTTCCTTCGCCCCGGTTTCCACGTTCGAATTCTCGGTGCTGTTCGGAATCACCTTCTGCTTTTTGCTCGCTCCCTTCAACGCGCGGGGACGGGGGTGAATATGAATTTCGGACGTTTATCTGTATGTACCGCCGCTGCGCTTTTGTGCGCGTGCTTCCTCTGCGCCTGTGCGGCGACGTCCGGCTCCCGTGCGCAGGGGGTTCCCGTCTATCTGACGAATTCCAGGCCAGTGCACCTTCTTACCGTTTCCGCGATGGACTCGTCCCTGGATGCGCCGCAGACGAGCGAGGGCGCGTATGGGGAAAAAATATTTTTCCTCGAAGGCTGGACCGTGGCGAATGATAGCGGGCTCTCTAATTCTCTCTTTAATACGATGGGCGCGAGCCTCGGGACGCTCCGCTATGCGGCGGACAGCATCTCTTTTGAGAGCCGGTTCATCGCCGTGAAAAAGATGAAGCCGGAATATATCGTCGCTGATTTTGAGCTCTGCTATTATAAGCCGGAAGCGAAAAAATTTGCATTTGAAAAATCATTTGCGCGGTTATGAATACAATATCCGCTATGGAGAGAAAGATTGATGATGCGCCCCCTTTACATTGAAGACTACAATCTGATCTGCTCGCTCGGAGACTCCAGGGCGCAGGTGTGGAACCGCCTTGTGTCCGGGACGCGCGCCGGCTTCGTCCGGAAGAAGTTCGGCGAAATGCAGCGCTATGTCGCGACCCTTGATGAGCTTCCGGCGCTTCTTCCTGTGAAGAATCTCTTTTTTGATAATAGGGTGAACCGCATTTCGAACAAAGTCGTGGAACCGCTGCGCTCCACCGTGGAAGCGCTTGGCGCAAAATATGGTAAGGACCGCATTGCCGTGATCGTCGGCTCCTGCGACAACGGATCCGAGGCGTCGCTTGCGGCGCTTGAACAGTTCCGCGCGACGGGATCGTTCCCCGGTGGCTATTCGCTGGAGATGCAGCGCGCTGATTTCGCCGCCCGGTTCATTGCTGATCTTTTCGGACTCGCGGGCCCCGTGATGTGTCATTCGACGGCTTGCGCTTCAAGCGCAAGCGCGTTCGTTTCGGCGAGGAATATGATATATGCGGGTGTCTGCGACGCAGCCGTGGTCGGCGGTGTGGATATCGCGTCGCTTCCCGTTGTGCTCGGATTTTCTTCGCTCGAGGCCGTCTCTCCGGAACCGGCGAATCCTTTCAGCGCGAACCGCGCGGGGATCACTCTCGGCGATGGCGCCGCTTTCTTCGTCGTCTCCCGGGAACCTCTTGCAAAAGCGTCACTGCGCCTCTGCGGAACGGGAGAAAGCGCTGACGCGGATAACATGACTGCGCCCCTCGCCGACGGCTCGGGTGCGCGGCAGGCGATGCTCGCGGCACTCCGCGATGCCGCGCTTTCCCCGGCGGACATCGACTATGTGAATTTGCACGGGACAGGCACCCGCCTGAACGATGCGATGGAAAGCGTCGCAATGGATTCCGTGTTCCCGCAGGGCGTTCCCGCGAGTTCCACGAAAGGGCTTACCGGTCACACGCTCGGCGCGGCGGCGGCGCTGGAACTTGCTTTTTGCTGCCTTGCGCTCTCTCCGGAAAATGCGGAGCACGCATTGCCCGTCCATTTCTGGGATGGAAAATATGACGCGGCTCTTCCTCATTTAAATTTGGTCCCGCACGGTTTTTGCGCATGGCGTCTCCGGACTTGCATGAGCAATTCTTACGGATTCGGCGGTTGCAACGTGAGCCTGATTGTAGATAAGGTAACGGAATGAATGATACTCTGAATCAACGCCTGGAAAAAGCGGATGTCGCAAAATTCGTTCCCCACGCGGGGAAGATGCTCCTGCTTTCGAGGATTGTGCGGCATAGCGTGGAAGAGCGTATGCTCGTGAGCGAAGTGGATATAGCGGCGAACGATCTTTTCTATGATGAAACACTCAAGGGCGTTCCCGTGTGGGTCGGCTTTGAATATATGGCGCAGAGCATTTCCGCGCTCTCCGGAATTTACAACCGGCATCTGGACATTCCGCCGCGCGTGGGCTTTATCGTGAGCGTTTCCGGTTACAAGGCGAATGCCGCGGCATTCGCCCCTGGGACGACGGTATCCGTAAAAGTCCATGAAACGATGCGCATAGAATCCGACGTGATGTTCACTTGTGAAATCAAGTGCGGCGAAACCGTGCTTGCGACAGGAATGCTCAATGCGCTGGAAGTCGACGACCCTCAGAAAATCAAGCGGGAGCTGAACCATGGCTGATAAAAGACAAATCCTCATTACGGGTGCGAACGGAGGCATCGGCCTTGCTCTGGTCCGCGCCGTGGCGCTCGCCGGATATTCCGTGGTCGCGCACTATCGCCGGAGCCCTGAAAAACTATCCGCGCTTGCGGATGAACTCTGCGCGCAGGGCGCCGATGTCCGCCTTTTGCAGTTCGATGTCACGGACCGCGCTGCGTGCAAGGCCGCGCTCGAAAAGGACATCGCTGATAACGGCGTTTATTACGGCGTGGTGAGCAATGCGGGAATTTGTTCGGATGCGGCGTTCCCTGCGATGACGGACGCGGAGTGGGACAATGTCCTTGATACGAATCTGAATGGATTTTACAATGTGCTCCGCCCGCTGGTGATGCCGATGTGCTGCAAGAAAATGGGCGGGCGCATCGTCGCCGTATCCTCTGTTTCCGGAATCATCGGAAATCGCGGGCAAGTGAATTACAGCGCATCCAAGGCCGGTCTCATCGGGGCAGTCAAGGCGCTCGCCACGGAACTTGCGACGCGCGAGATCACTGTGAATGCGGTCGCTCCGGGGATCATTGAAACGGAGATGATCAAGGACGCCCCTCTCAATTATATATTGCCGGTCATTCCGATGGGACGCGTCGGCAAGCCAGAAGAAGTCGCCGCCGCCGTCGTATTCCTGCTTTCCGACGGCGCGACATACATTACACGCCAAGTTATTTCCGTAAACGGAGGTCTTGTATGACGAGAAGAGTTGTTATCACCGGTGGTTCCTGCGTATCATCGCTCGGGAGCGATGATGAATCCATTTTCAAGAGCCTCCGCGAGCCCCGTTGATTTTCAGTGCCCGATTATCCGCGGAAAAAATTCGCAGTATGGGGCGGGCCGCCCTGATGGCAGTGACATCCGCGGATGCGGCGATGAAGGCTGCGGGCATTATGGAAGAGTCCATCCTCCGCTCTGGCCGCTGCGGCGTCTCTTACGGTTCCTCCACGGGCAGCGTGAACGCCTTGCTGGATTTTTATTCCATGCTGACGATGAACAAAGTCGCGGGAATCACGGCGACGACATATATCAAGGCCATGCCGCAGACCTGTGCAGTGAACATCGGCGTGTTCTTCGGGCTTACCGGGCGTCTCATTTCCACGAACACGGCCTGCACATCCGGAAGCCTCGCGGTG
>JBAYFD010000060.1:0-9171 GCA_041667365.1 Fibrobacteraceae bacterium
CGGGGGCAGTTTTGTTTCCCCGGACTTTAGAGATACGGCTGCGGTGATTATTTCTGAAGGCGCATATTCCGGGAAAAGCTTATATGCAAAATTCAATGTGGATACCACTTTCACTAACGGACGTTTTGCGCTTGTCGGATTTACGCTCGGCGGAGATTTCGATGAAAAGACTTCGGCTTATCTGTTCGACTTGAGCAAGCTCACTGCGGTTTCGTTCGTGGCGAAGGGCTCCGGAATAGTGAATCTGCAAATGGTGCGCCGGGATTCTACGGGGGCGAAGGAATATCACAATGTTCCGTTTAATCTCTCTTCGGAATGGTCGCGATATGAAATAGATGCGTCCCGTTTCGGGGCGGCGATGACGGCTGTGAATGCGCTCAACTTCATGGCGGATTCTTCCGCGGAGATTTATCTGGACGATATCCGGCTGGAAGGAATCGCTCCGGCGGACTGGATTTTATTAGGTACAAAGTAACAATAAAAACTTAGGAGAAGAGATATGAATAGATTGGCAATGATCCCGGTGCTTGCGGCGCTTGCCGCAGGAACTGCGATCGCGACGATTGCGCCGACCCGCGTGGGCCCGGTGAGCACTTACGGTGCGCTGCAGGCCGGTAAGAATTCCGCGGGCCAGGGTCGCATTTATGGTTCCGTGAACGGCGCCGTTGATGGCAAGGAAGTCCAGGTGAAGGGTCTCAGCCTCGGCTGGAGTCTGTACTGGCCGAACAATTCTTCCTTTTACGGACATTCGTATATCGATAGCCTTGTGAAGGCGCGCAATCCTGAAATCATCCGTTCGGCGATGGGCGTCGTCGCGACATGGGGCCATGGCAATTATATGACGCGCCCCGGCTATTATTCATCGTTGATGGATTCCGTGGTGCAGGCCGCTATCGCAAATGATATTTACGTGCTGATCGACTGGCATTCCGAAGGCGGTTACTATTATCATATACACCCGACGGGAACTCCGAAGTATACGTTCAACGACAGCAAGGTTAATTTTTCCGCCGCGGACGCCGCCGCGTTTTTCGGTATGATGGCGAAGCGCTACGGAAAATATCCGCACGTGATCTTTGAGATTTATAACGAACCGGTCTCTGAAACCTGGGATGAGCTCAAGGCTTATGCCGATACCGTCATTACGGAAATCCGCAAGTATTCGGACAACTTAATCGTCGTCGGCACTCCGCTGTGGTCCTCCGCTACGGGCGATCCGGTGGCGAACCCGGTGAATGATAAGAACGTCGCTTACACTTATCATTATTACGGGAACATGCACTCGGTGAATGCTGATGCGCATGGCGGGTCGAATATTTCCATGAACCATGCCGCAGGTGTGCGCAAGGCTGTCGCCGCGGGCTATTCCGTGTTCATCACGGAATGGGGATTCACGGACTCCCTGACGGGTACGGGAACGAAGGCGCGCACGGACGATTTCCTCGCTTTCGCGGATTCTAATAAACTTTCCATGGCGAAGTGGGCCATCGATCATCCGTTCTCGAACGGGTCCGTGTCGGATAATTATGAAGATGCGAATTATCTCCGCGCGCCGGGCTCTGTGACATATTCCAAGAACCTGAACTGGGAAACGACTATTTCGGATTCTCTGCCGGTTTCTCCGAGTGTGACGAAATCTTCCGCCGTGGAAGGCGAATGGACGTTTGTGACGGACCAGGATCAGAAGGATGATAACGGAAATACGGGATCTTCGACGGATATGACCGTCTCAACGGATTCAAGCGCTGTAATGTCGGATATCGTCCTCAATCAGGGCGCTTCCGCGTATGCGCCTTATGTCCGCACCATTTATACTTATTCTTCCGATATTTCCAAATGCCGGATGATTTCCTATGAATACAAAGGAGCGAGCCATCAGTTCGTCCTCGCTTACGACTGGAATCTGACGACGGCGGCCTGGGGCACGGGCGCGTGGGACTTCCCCTACGTGGAGATGCCGTATTCTCCGGAATGGACGAAGGCTTATATCGACTGGCATTGGATGAAGAACAGTGGCTGGCAGACGACGCTCCCCACGGACAGCGTGGATTTCAGCGTCGCGAAGGCGTTGTGGTTCAATGTGGAACGTGTCGCTTATGATACTTCACTTTCCATAAAGAATCTCACCTGCGCGGAAGAGGGCTCAAATCTTCCGAGCGGGCTGATGAAGAAAGGGTCCCAGTCGCAGGGGCTCGCTGAAGTCTCCGTTTACGGCAGGATGATCAATGCCACGGGCTTCAGGAACGGCGAACGTTATACGCTCTCCAAGGTGAACGGGCAGATTGTTTCTGCCGGCATTGTCAGGAATGCGGGCTTTTCCCTGGTCGCCGGAACGAGCGGCCGCTATGTGCTAAAGGTGGGCGCTGCGGTTTATCCGCTTTCCATCCGTTGAAAAAGGTTAACCCAATTCCATCCCCCAAAAAAAGAAAGGTCCCTCGCAAGAGGGACCTTTCTTTGTAAAAGAGATGGATTAACCGCCGAAATCGCCGCCGGATCCGCCTTGGCGTTCGTCGCGGAAACGTCTGCGTGCGCGGCTTCCGAGCCTGCGTCCGCCTTGAGTTTTGGGCGCGTGGAAACCTTGTCCATTCCCCTGCCCGTTATTTTGTTCGTGCCGTGGCTGACCTTGTTGACCGTTCGGACTTTGATTGCGACTTTCGCCGTTCTGCCCGCGGCTATCGTTCCGGTCGCCGTGGGCGTTCCCGTGGCGGTTGTCGTTACCATGACGGAATCCGCCGCGGTGAGGTCCGCGGCCGCCCTGTCCTTGCTGCTGGCGGTCTGCGCCCGGGACTTCCTTGGGAAGCGTCGCGATGATCGCCGGGTCGCCTTCCGGAATGTGAATGTGCGTAATGCGCTCGATCGCGCGGAGATCGGATTCCTCTTCGGAGTCCACGAATGCGATCGCGGCGCCGTCCTTGCCGGCGCGCGCGGTGCGCCCGATGCGGTGAACATAAGTCTCCGGGACTTCCGGTAGGTCGTAGTTGATGACGTGAGTCACGTCGTCGATGTCGATGCCGCGGGCCGCGATGTCGGTCGCGACGAGGACGCGGATGAGCCCGCATTTGAAGTTCCCCAGGGCCTCCTGCCGGCGGGTCTGGCTCTTGTTGCCGTGGATCGCGGCGCTCGGAATGTTCGCTTTTTCGAGCGTCTCGGATATGCGGTTCGCGCCGTGCTTGGTGCGGCTGAACACGAGCACTTTGCTCATTTCCGGGCGTGTGAGGAGAAGCGCGCGGAGGAGCGCTCCCTTGCGGCGCTTATCGATGCGGTAAAGTTCCTGGTTGATGCGCTCGATGGGTTTGCTTTGGGGTGCCACTTCGATGCGCACGGGATGCGGACGCAGAATTGTCGACGCGAGCTTAGTGATGTCATCGGGCATCGTTGCGGAGAAGAAGAGGTTCTGGCGTACGGGCGGAAGGAGGGCGACGATCTTGCGGATGTCGTGAATGAATCCCATGTCGAGCATGCGGTCCGCTTCATCGAGCACGAAGTATTCGAGCTTCTTGAGCGAGATGACCCGTTGGTTGATGAGGTCGAGGAGGCGCCCCGGGGTCGCGACGAGGATGTCCACGCCGCGGATGAGCGCGCGCTTCTGGGGCACGTCGCTTACGCCGCCGAAGACGCAGGTCGTGCTGAGTCCCGTGTATTTGGAATACTTGTCGAAGCAGTCTGCCACCTGGATGGCGAGTTCGCGCGTTGGGAGAAGCACGAGTACGCGTGTACATTTGGGCTCGCGGACCTTGCCCGACTCGATGAGTTTCTGCAGGATGGGAAGCGCGAATGCGGCGGTCTTTCCCGTGCCTGTCTGCGCGATTCCCATGAGGTCGTTCCCTTCGAGAAGTGGCGGTATCGCTTTTTCCTGAATGGGGGTGGGGGTTTCATAACCGACTTCGCGGACTGCCTTCTGGAGCAGTTCGTCGAGAGGTAATTCTTCAAATTTCATAAATACGTCCAATCTTTAAAACGTCATCAAAAGTTCTGCATAAGAAACGTGCCGAGTGTATGGCGACTTTTGCAGTGCGGCATGCTTTTGATGCCGCTCCCGGACAGGGGCATTAAAAAAGCCCCCTGTACACCGTACAGGGGGCCTTTTTGAGCGGGAAGGGCGAGATTCGAACTCGCGATAGGGTTACCCCTATACGTCCTTAGCAGGGACGCGCCTTCGGCCAACTCGGCCACCTTCCCATTCGGGGTGCCTAATTTTAGATATTTATCGGGAACTTTTCAAGTTCTCTTTTGGAAAAACATTGCTGGCGGGGGGCTTTTCAATGAGCTCCGGGGCTTATTGCACTAGGTTTCCCGGTTAAAAAATTATTTTTGCGGGGTAATATGAAATTTTTCAAAATCGCCCTTAAAATAAGCGCGGCCCTGTTCCTGCTGGCCGTCCTCGCCTGTATCGTCCTGTATTTCGTCGTGTTCAAGATGCTCCCGGCGCGCGACCCGGACGGACTGTTTAACCGGAACACCATTCTCGGCGTGCTTTCCGGCGAAACGCGTGTCTATTACCGCGACGGGGACAAGGTCGTCGGCACGTTCTTCGACGTGAATCACCGCATCTACGTGCCCTACGGCGAAATTCCGGTGAACATCGTGAATGCGCTGGTCGCCGCGGAAGACGCCCATTACTGGCAGCATCACGGCTTCGACCCCGCGGGCTTCGCCCGCGCGATGCTCAACAACATCCGTATGGGAAGTCTGCGCCAGGGCGGTTCCTCGCTTACGCAGCAGGCGGTGAAGAATATTTTCGGGCGCGAAGAAACATCCGTGAAAACAAAATGGCAGGAGCTTCTCAATGCGCTCCGTATGGAGAAACGGTTCACCAAAGAGGAAATCCTCGAATTTTATCTGAATCAGTTCCATGTTTCCGGTACGGGCAAGGGGGTCGCCATCGCCGCACGGTATTTCTTCAATAAGGAACTCAAGGACCTGACGCTTGCGGAATGCGCGTTCATCGCGGGCTCCGTGAAAGGCCCGTTCAATTACGACCCGTTTATCCAGCGCGATGCCGCGCACCGTGAAAAAGCGCTGGAACGCGGTCGCGACCGTCTGGAGTACGTGCTCCGCCGGATGGTGGAGGAAAAATACATTACGCAGTCGCAGGCGGATGCGGCGCTTGCGACACCGCTGGAATTTCATCACGGGAACTTCCGGTTCGATGTCTCGACGACGCTTACGCGGCTCGGCGACAAACTGGATTCGGACTTCTACAAAAATTTGTTTGAAGATAAAGACATCGGAGACTGGCGCAAGGCGCAGCTGCAGATAGTGACGAACCTCGATGCGGACTATCAGGAAGCGGCGGCGCGGGCCGTGCAGGAAAATATTTCCGATCTGCAGGTGCAGCTCGGCGGCTTCATGCTTCCCAAGGCGTCCGCTCCGAACCGCGCCATTGTTGCGCGCCGCGGCGATTACCTTTACGGCGCAGTGGATTCCGTGAGGCGCTCGCTGAATGGAACGCTGAGCGATATTTACCTTTCGTTCGGACAGCTTCACGGTTATGTGGATTCCGTGGCGCTCAAGGCTTTTGGAAAACGCGTCGGCGGAAATCCTTCGGCGGTGCTTGCGCCGAGGCTCGGCAAGGGATCCGTGCTTCTCGTGAGCGTCCTTGATACCACCGTGAACGGGACGTTCCCGTGCCAGATTGAAACGGAACCGGTGCTTCAGGGGGCGCTCGTCGCGCTTCAGCAGGGACGCGTGGTGGCGAGCCAGGGCGGTTTCCATGACACCGGCTTTGACCGTTCGTTCACGGCGCAGCGTCAGCTCGGTTCGAGCTGGAAGCCTTTGCTGTTCGGGCTTGCGCTCAAGTACCACTGGCATTATCTTGATGAACTGGAGAATGATTACAATTTGTTCCAGTACGGCGATAAGTTCTATTTCCCGCGGCCCGATCACAAGAACAAGGGCGCCACGGTGAGCATAATGTGGGCGGCGGTGCGCTCTGAAAACATTGCGAGCGTATGGCTCCTGGATCATCTACTGGATAAGCTTTCGCCCGGGGAATTCGAAGAAGTTGCGGAAGAGAACGGCTATGCGCGGCACCCGGACGAGGAGCCCCGCGCCTATTCGGAACGGCTGCGCGATTCGCTCGGTCTTATGATGCGGACCGAGGTCAAGGAAGAAATCCAGTTCACGCGCGCAAAGGATGAACTTGTGGAACATTATATGAGCGAGGGTCAGACGGCGAAGGCCCGCACGCTCCGCAATATGTTCTACGGCCGGTTCGTGGATGCCGGGATGCGCGCCCAGCGCAAGAGTCCGGAGAACGAAGCCTTGTTTTCCCATAATTATCTGCATTACATGGATATCCTCCGCGGCCGTCTCGCGGATGAATCATCTATGTTCTCTTCTTTTACGCTTCCCTCCGAGGGTCAGGTGGTTTTAGCTCCGGATTATACGCTCGCCGATTTTAAATTACTCGTGAGCAAAGTGGAGCGCGTGGACGAGAATACGGACTACCTTTCGATGGAATACCTGCGCTCCTGGCCGGACTTCCGCCGCTCGCTCGCGATGTCCGCGTTTGCGAAGTTCGCGAATGACATCGGCATCCACGCGAAGCTGGACAAGGTGCAGAGCATGCCGCTTGGCGTGAACGCCATTCCGCTCGGCGATATGACGACCGCGTACCAGACGCTTCTCACCGGTTATGTGTACAAATGCGCGGACGGCAACTGGAACGAACCTTGCCTTGTCAAGGAAATCAAGGACCGCGATGGTTCCGTAATATTCAGAAATACGGTTGAGGGAAAGCGCGTGCTGAGTGATACCGTGACCGCGCAGATGGCGGTGATGCTCCGCGCTGTGTTCCAGTACGGCACCGCGCATAGCCAAGTGGATAGCGTCAACTTGCGCTCTCCGGACGGCAAGACGGTCCTGCGGTTTCCGGTGCTCGGCAAGACCGGTACGACGAATGACTTCCGCAACGTGGCGTTCATGGGCGCGCTTCCGACGTTCGTGCCGTCGAAGAATGGCTTCGGTCTGGATTCCGTGATTGCGATCGGCAGTTACATCGGCTTTGATGATAACCGTCCGCTCAAATCCGGGCGCACCCGTATCGCCGGCGCTTCCGGCGCTCTTCCGCAGTGGGCGGAATTCGCGGAGAACGTTGTCACGAAACGCGCTGAGAATAAGAACGTGGATTTCCTGGATATTTCGCTGCTCGCTTCCGGTACGGCTCCGCTCCGCGTGGAATGCGACCACGGAACGCTCGGAGTGGACGGCTTTACCGGGTTGCCCTTGTCCGATGGTGGCCTGCAGGTTACCTGGCTCGACATTCCGGATTATACGCCGCCCGCGGTGGCGGATGCCGCTGCGACCGCCGCTGCGCATACGGGTTTCGTCACTTCTGTTCAGCTTCCGAATTCCAGAGCGGGCAGGCTGGAAGGCACCGCCACGGATACGGCCAAGGGCGCGTTCAAGCCGGTGGCGACTCCGGCGCATAATGCCGGCGACTGGGAACTCCCCGCGGAGTTCAGCGGCAAGAACAAGTTCGTTCCCATCGGATTTGACAGGTAAAAAGAATGCGCTACATACAAAATATATGCCTTGTCGCTTTTTCAACCGTTTTTCTTTCCGCGTGCGCCGGAACTTCGCAAACGCAGCGGAATGATCCTTGCAGAACGCCGCCTGCGCAGGAAAAAGAACCCTCCGGCACCCCGTCCGCTTTGCCTGTGAATTCTCCGGCTGTTTCCGTTCCGGGGAGCGAAATGCCTTCGCTGCCTGCTGCAGACACGGCTGCCGTGAAACCGGATTCCCAGGCTATGCAGAAGGACAATGGCCGTGAAACCGCCGTGAAAATAGATTTGTACGAATTTATACCCGGAGTCGTCAATTCTTCCTTTGAGCGTGCGGATTCGCTCCTTGCTGCGGGAAACGTGGACAGCGCCGCCGCCCTCGTCGAAGAATTCACGGTGCTGAAACCCCTCTGGGAGGAATGGACGGAACGCGCTTCTAAAATGGAAAGCCGCATCCGTTCCGAGCAGGTTTCCAAGGAAGCCGCATTAAAACCTCTCGCCGTGAAGTTATCGAATCTGGTCGCGACCGGCGCCGATTTTAATGAAATCCGCGCCGTGGAAGACAGCATCGTCGCCTTTGCTCCCGATGATTCTCTCAAACTCTGGGCCCGCGGACAACTTCAGAATGCGTACCGCAGAACGTTTGCGAAGTATTCCGCGGAACGGGATAGGGCGCTTTCCCTTGCGCGCGACAAAGGGCTCTTTGACGATGCGGAAAAAATGCTTTCCGGGATATCGATACGCGTCCCTGATTTCGCGGATACATTGCATATTCCCGACGCATTGATGGAAGTCTCCGGTCTGCGGATGCAGGAATCGGACGCTGATGTCGCTTACTGGAAAACGCACGATCCAAAAACGGCGCTTACGGAAGTCAGAAAGTATTCCCGGGAGAAGAAATATCTTGAAGCGAAGAAACTGCTTTTGAAACTCCGGGCGAGTTTGCTCCGCGCGGAGGCGAACGTGGAGCTGGATTCCGTCGGAAGCGCTTACTGCACGGAGGAACGTACCCTTGCGTCCACGCTTTTTGCGCAGTCGCGGTCCGCAAAATCGAAGTCCAGGGAATTTCTTGAAAAAGCTGTCGCCGCCCTTGACCGCTGCCTCACGGAATTCCCGGAGTATAAACAACGCGCGACGGTGAATGGCAACCGCGACTTTCTCCAAAAGGAACTGGAGAAATAATGGGCAGTTTTCCCCTGTGGTGGCTCGGCGTATTTTTCGGTCTCGGACTTCTCGTGAGCTGCATCAACAGCATTGCGGGCGGCGGAAGTACGCTCAGCTTGCCGGTCATGATTCTTCTGGGGCTTCCGCCCACAGTCGCGAACGGAACGAACCGCATAGGAATTCTCATCGGCAACATCAGTTCCGTGCTGAATTTGCGGAAGCACGGCTACCTCGATTCCAAAATTTACCGGCAGCTTTTCTGGCCGACGTTCGTGGGCGCCCTCTTCGGAATTCTTTTCCTAGTGAACCTGCATGATAAAGCTTTTCAGGGAATCCTTTCCGTGGCTATCTGCCTTGTGGTCGTAATGAGCAACCTGAAGGCGGACGTCTTCGGAAAACCGCCTGCGACGCCGCCGGAACACCTCACTGCGGGCTGGTTCTTCGGTTATCTTCTGGTGTCCCTTTACGGATGTATCATTCAGGTGGGCGTGGGCTTCGTGCA
>JBAYFD010000061.1:0-9081 GCA_041667365.1 Fibrobacteraceae bacterium
GAACGGCAATGGATTGCTTCCGCGTCCCGCGTCGCAATGACGGAGGAGTAGGCGTTTCACTGTCATTGCGAGGTTCCGCAAGGAACCGCGGCAATCCATTCTCTGATAAAGAACGGCAATGGACTGCTTCCGCGTGCCGCGTCGCAATGACGGAGGGGTAGGCGTTTCACTGTCATTGCGAGGTTCCGCAAGGAACCGCGGCAATCCATTCTCTGATAAAGAACGGCAATGGACTGCTTCCGCGTGCCGCGTCGCAATGACGAAGGAATAGGCAGGCTAGGTCCCGGGTCGGAGCCCGGGAAGAACTCTCCGCCGTCTGCGGGCCGGTGCCGATGCCGCCATCCCCGCCGCAGGGAGGTGATTGCGAGGGCCGCGCAGAGCCACGCCGGGATGACAGAAGATGCCAAGAAATCCGCGCGAGGGCACGTGACCCCCTGGGGCGGAGACCCGCAGGGGCTCCGTTCCGCGAGCGTCGTCGGCAAAGCGGACGATGCCGCGGAATAGCGACCGGTCCGGCGCAGAGCGGCGGACGCGCCCTGCACCGTCCACGTGAGCGCGGCTTAAGAAAGGACGGTCAGCCGTTGAACGGGAAGAACACCGGGAGCACGAACGTCATCACTACGCCCATGAACACCTGCAGCGGCGCGCCGATCTTCACGTAGTCCATGAATTCGTAGCGGCCCGCGGTCATCACGAGCGCGTTCGGCGGCGTGGAGAACGGGGAAATGAAACAGCAGCTCGCGGCGACAGTCACCGCGAAGAGGAACGGATAAGGGCTCACGCCCAGTCCGGCAGCGGCGCTCATCCCGATGGGAGCGAGGAGGACCGCCGTCGCCGTGTTGCTGATGAATATGGTGACGAAGGATGTCGCAAAGTAGATTCCGGCGAGGAGCGCGTAAGGGCCGTACTGACCGACGTGCGCGACGAGCGCCTTCGCGATGATTCCCGAAGCTCCCGTCTTTTCGAGCGCGACGGACATCGGAAGCATCGCCGCGATGAGCACGACGCTTTCCCAGCTGATCGTCTTGTAGGCGTCCTCGACCGTCCGGAAGCAACCGCACAGCACCATCAGGAGAGCGGCGAGGAGGACTGCGGCGACCGCGGGAACCACGTTCGTCACCATCAGCGCGACCATCAGGAACAAAATGCCCGCGGCGAACGGCATCTTGTGATCGAGCGGAACCTTGGCTGCTTCCTTTAGGGGTTCGCCGAGGACTATCCAGTCCGAGTTCGATTCCGAAAGTTTGCGGATCTTTTCCCAGGTGCCGTGCACCAGGAGCGTATCGCGCGGATGGAGCGTTTCGTCCTTCAGGTCGCGGAGAATGTATTCGCCCTTGCGCTGAATGCCGAGGAGGTTCACGCCGTACTGCGCCCGGAAATTCGTGTCCAGCACGGAATGGTTGATGAGCGCGGAATCCGGCATCAGGAGGATTTCCGCGATGCCTATCTGCCTGAAGTGCAGCGCATTGTTGTCATCACCCTCGTCCGCCTTCAGGATCCGCAGGTTGTTCTCGTCCGCGAACTTTCTCACGTTTTCGATATCGCCGAGCAGGTGCAGCGTGTCCCCGGGGAACGCAATCGTCTGCGGGCCAGCCATTTCCTGCCGGTCCTGCCGGAAGAACACCTTGCCGCGGCTCTCGCGGCGGCGGATCTCGATGACGCTCAGGTTGTAGCGCGCGGGAATCTGAAGCTCGAAGAATTTCATTCCCGTGAGGGGCGAGCCTTCGAGGACGCGAACCCGCGTCACGTTGCGGGAAAGCTGGTATTCGTCCGCGAGTTCATTCAGGGATTTGCGCTTGTCCGCGTCAGTCTCCTCAGTGCGCTTGCGGTGGGAAAGCACGCGGGAAAAAGGGAGCAGGCACGCGAGCGCTATTCCGAATACGACAAGGCCGATGGGAGTAAAGGAGAATAACTTGAGCGCGGGGCGGCCGGACTTCACAAGCGCATCGCTGATGACCATATTCGGAGGCGTGCCGATGAGGGTGAGCATTCCACCGAGGCTGCAGGCGAAAGCCATCGGCAGTAGAAAACGCTTCGGACCGGACTTAGTCCCCGCCGCGACGCTCATCACGATGGGGAGCATCAGCGCCGCAGTGCCCGTGTTGCTTACGAACGCGCCCATTCCGGCAGTGACCACCATAATGACCACGAAAAGGAAGTCTTCGTTTTTCCCCGCAATTTTGAGAATTTTCTGCCCCGCGACGCGCGCAAGCCCCGTGCGGAACACGGCCCCGCCCACGACGAAAAGTCCTAGCATCATCAGCACGATGGGATTCGCGAACCCGGCGAGAGCCTCGTCCGGAGAAAGTACGCCGGTCACTATCAAAAGGACGAGAGAGCCCAGCGCGACAAGGTCGGAACGGACTCTCCCCCATACAAAAAAGATGACGGAAATTGCGAGAATAACGAGAGTGACACCCAGCTGCATACTTCACAAATTTAATTTTATAAAGCAAAAGGAACGCGGAACCTGCAAAAATATTACTTTTGTGGTATGGACGATTGCTTGTTCTGTAAAATCATCAAAGGTGAAATTCCTTCGAAAAAAGTGTACGAGGACGACGAGTTCTTCGCCTTCCGCGACATCAACCCCCAGGCTCCCGTGCATTTCCTGATCGTGCCCAAGAAGCACATCGCGACAGTGATGGACATGAGCCCCGAAGACGCAGCCCTCGTGGGCCGCATGCTCTACCGCGCACAGCTCCTCGCCAAAGAGGAAGGCCTCACGGAAAAGGGCGCCCGCTTCGTGTTCAACTGCAAGGCGGACGCCGGGCAGACGGTGTGGCACATTCACCTCCACGTTCTTGGCGGACGCGCCTTCGGGTGGCCCCCGGGCTGATCATTGCTCATCAAGACGCAGATTTTGGTCCTGCACAGGATTCCCTACAGCGATTCTTCGTGGATCGTCAAGGCGTTCAGTTCCGATGCGGGCGTCATTTCCTTTCTTATCAAAGGAGGGAAGCGCAAGGAAAGTCCGTTCAAAAGCGCCCTCGATCCCCTTGCGCACAGTTCCGTCGTGTTCAATGCGACTGGCAAAAGCGAACTGCATTTCGTGCGCGAAGCGAATCTTCTGCACTGGTTTCCAAATATGCGCGGAGACCTGGAACGGCTCGCGATGGCTCAGGTGATGGCGGAGCTCTTGCTCCGTTACGCGCCGCAGGGGCTCGCGCTCCAGAAGGAATTCGGGCTCACGCTTTCCGCGTTCCTCCGGCTGGATAAACCCGCGTACCCGCCGGAACTTCTCGCCTCCTGGCTCTGCGCGATCTGCGACGCGGGCGGCTACACGCTCACGCTCGACCGCTGCGTGCGCTGCGGGAACGCGATCGACGGCGACGCGGGCGATTTCCTCCCCTCCGAAGGCGGCACGCTCTGCAAAAATTGCCTCGGGCTGAATGCGCCGCGCTACACGGAATCATTCCTCGAAGATCTGCGCAAATTTCACAGAAAAGAATCATTGCCGGACGCCCAGGCTCTCGAAAGGGCTTTCTTCTTTTATTTAAAAACTCATCTCGGCGAAAACCGGGACATCAATTCGTTCAACTGGCTAAACGAGGTACGGAAAATATGCTCACAGCAAAAGAAATAAAGGCGAAGAAGAACATCGAAAAAGTGTCGATGATTACAGGCTACGACTATGCGTTCGCGCACATCGAGGAAACCGCCGGCATCGATCAGATCCTCGTGGGCGATTCCCTCGCGAACGTCTTGCTCGGCTACAAGAGCACGCGCGAAGTGGGAATGACGGAAATGCTCATCTTCGTCGCGGCCGTGTGCCGCGGAGCGCCTAATACGCACGTCATCGCGGACATGCCGTACCTAGCCGACAAGGATCCGGAAACCGCCCTCGAAAACGCGAAACGGTTCCTCGGCTGCGGCGCCTCCTCCGTGAAACTCGAAGGCGCTGATTTAAAAGTTCTGGAAAATCTGAGGAATCACGACATCGAAGTCTGCGGGCATCTCGGCCTCCTTCCGCAGACGGCGAAGAACTTCAAGCAATGCGGAAAGACGGAGGAAGAAGCGGAAAGAATCCTCGCGGACGCAAAAAATTTAGACGGGCTCGGACTCTTCGAAATCGTTCTGGAACACATTCCCGATTCGCTCGGAAGCCTTGTCACTCAACAAGTTAGCGCTATCACGATAGGGATCGGCGCAGGCTCCGGTACAGACGGACACGTGCTTGTGATGCATGACACTCTAGGGATGCACGACCGCAAGGTTCCTCCGTTTGTTACAAAGTATGCGGACATGTTCGACGTCGGCGTCGCGGGAGTGAAAGCTTATATCAAATCCGTGAAGGGATAATATTCGTTTGTCAAGACCTTTGAAAAAAAAATTCATTTTGGTGTTGATATTTTGTGTAAAAGAAGTTATCTTATAGTCATCGTTTAACATTCACCTCAAAAAAGGAATAAAATCATGGCTATGACAAAGACAAAGAAAGGTACAAAGAAAACTGCCGCTGCAAAGAAGCCGGTCGCTAAGAAGGCCGCTCCGAAGAAGGCAGTGAAGAAGGTCGCTAAGAAGGCCGCCCCGAAGAAAGCCGCGAAGAAGGCTGCTCCGAAAAAGGCTGCTAAGAAGGCCAAGTAACTTTCTTCTGCTTTTTTTACGAGAACCGACGGTGACGCCGGTTCTCTTTTTTTAAACAGAATCCGCATCGCGGCGATTCGCAAGCACTTAAACGCAAAGATCATACCCTCACTTTTTCTACCTTTGTGTTATGATTTCTCAACAAGATATCGAAGCCCTTGAAAAACTTCCGTTCGACGAGCGCATTCCCCGCGTGGAAAAGCTCCTCGAAGGCAAAGAAAAACCGCGTCCCTTTGAACTCGGGCTATTGCTCGCGCTAAAAATGGGCAAGGAAATCCGCGAAGGCAAAGCGCCGGGAACAGACACTTCGAAACTCGTCCTGGAATGGACAAAGAATTATCCTGAATCCGTCGTCGAGGAAGCAATCGCGAACGCACGCGAATTTTTGATACACCCTGCGAACATCGCGGAAAAAATCCGCGAAGGGCTCCTCAGGAAGGGCAAGGAAGCGGAAGATGCCGGGACAAAATGAACTTTTAGCGTCCATCGACATCGGAAGCCATAGTTCAATCCTTTTAATCGCGGCATATAAGCGCGGCGAAGACGAAAAGGAAAAGCTACTGCCCTGCATCCAGAAGGTCGAAGTCTGCCGCCTCGGCGAAGACATCTACGACACCGGCGAAATTTCAAAAGCGCGCATTGAAGAACTTTCAAATATTCTTTCGGGCTTCCGCGCCACGGCGCACGCACTCGGCGCGACGATCAAAGCCGCGGTGATGACGGAAGCGATGCGCAAGGCGAAAAATCCGGAAGAGGTTATCTCCGCAGCGGAAAAGGCGCTCTGGATGAAGCCGCAGATCATCTCCGGCGAGGAAGAAGCGAAATTCACCTACCGCGCAGTCACTGAATGGTACGGGAACGACATCGTCACCGTGGACATTGGCGGCGGCTCCACGGAATTCTGCTCCGGAAAGAACGCGATATCGATTCCCGCGGGCGCGCTCTACCTTTACAAAAAGATGGGGGCGATTCCCGGGCCCGAATACAAGAAATGGGCGAAGGAAATTTTTCAGGAGAATGCGGTCAAGGCGTTTACGAAAAAGCCGGTCTACCTCATCGGCGGCACGGGAACCGCGCTCGCAATGGTGTTCCTGAACACTCCGGAATTTGATTTCAAGACTCTCGAAGGCCTTGAAATGACGCGCGAGAATCTGGAGCAGACGATCACGCGCATCTCCAACCAGTCCAAGGAACTCCGCGCCGTAATGCCCGGGCTTGAAAACGGGCGGCACGAAGTTATCATCTGCGGACTCTTCTGGCTGCGCAGCATTCTGGACAAACTTCACGCGGCAGCTTTCCGGATCAGCACGGCGGGGCTGCGCTTCGGCATCCTGTATCCGCCGCTCCCCGAAGAACCGGAAAAGCCTAAAGCGAAACGAATTCCTCCGTGGTTAAAGAAAAAAGAAGGGCAGAATACCGACGACGCATCCGGCACAGAATCCGGGAAGACTGCGGACGCGGCTAACGGGGAAAACGGCGTCGCGCCGGAATCCGGGGAAACTGCCCCCGCGGATCCGGAACGTTTTAACGCTCACATCGTCCGGAAATCCGGGGAAGGCACAAAGTAATGCGCATCAATAAATTCATTTCCTTAAGCGGGGTCGCTTCCCGGCGGGCCGCGGACGATCTCGTCCGCGATGGCCGGGTCCAGGTGAACGGCGAGACAATCAAGGACCTCGGCCATCAGGTCGGCGAATCCGATGAAGTCACCGTCGACGGCAGCCCTGCCCGCCTCCCGAAGAACACGACAACGCTCATGTTCCATAAACCGCCCGGATGCGTCTGCACGCATGACGATCCCCAGGAGCGCCGCACGGTCTACGATTACCTGCCCCCGGGCTACGCCGACCTCAAGTACGTCGGGCGACTCGACCTGCAGAGCCGCGGGCTTCTGCTTTTCACGAACGACGGGGAGCTTCTCCACCGCCTGACACACCCGAGTTTTCAGATTCCGCGGAGCTACCTCGTATGGACGACGCGCCCGCTTTCCCACGCCGCGGCGCAGCACCTGGTGGACGGCGTCGACATCGGCGATGACACCGAGGAAATCGCACACGCCGAAGAAGTCGAATTCGGGGACGACTTCGTGGAACTGTTCCTCACCGAAGGGAAGAACCGCGAAATACGCCGCATGATGGAGGCCGTCGGCTACGAAATCCGCGACCTCAAGCGAGTCTCGTTCTGCGGGCTCACCCTGCAGGACCTCGCCGCAGGGGACTTCCGCGAACTCACAGCGAACGAACTCAACAAGCTCCGGCAGGCCGTGCACCTATGAACCGCACGCTCTACATCGGAGACATCCACGGCTGCGCGGACGAATTTGAACAGATCATCTCCGACTTCGGATACGTTTCCGGAAGCGACATTCTCTACCAGACGGGCGACATCATCAACAAGGGCCCGGACACCATCCGCTCCCTCAAAATCGTCAAAGAGCTCGGCATCCTCACCGTGATGGGCAATCACGAAGCGCGCCTTCTCCAAACTCTGAACGCCCCGGAGAACACCTGGACGGAAAAAGAGCGTCTGCGCCTAGGACCGCTTTCTCTGGAAGACCGCGCCAAGATACGCATTTTCGTTTCCACATGGCCTCTCTGGCGCGACACTCCGCACGCGCTTCTCGTCCACGCGGGGCTTGAGCCTGGCAAAACGGAACTCCGCGACATGAGCCCGGACGTACTTCTTTCCATTCGCCTATGGAACGGACGTCCTTGGTTTGAACAAATTAAGTGGGACAAGCCCGTCGTTTTCGGGCATTGGGCAAAAATGGGTTTCGTGAAGCGCCCCGGGTTCATCGGGCTCGATTCCGGCTGCGTCTACGGCAAGGAACTCACCGCCTGGTGCCCCGAAGAGGACAGATTTTACACAGTCAAGGCGAAGCGCGTTTACTGCCAGGTAAACAAGAACGCGCTCCCCGGACTTGCATAGACTTACTTTTGTAGATTGCGAGGTGTTATGAACGCAAAGGAACTTTACGACCGTCTCAAGACCATCCAGCCAGGGGCCGTCCTCTGCAGCTACAGCCTCGAAAAATGCGAAAAGATGGTCGAAACGGTCAATGAAATTCAGCGTCTTAAAAAAGAATGCAACGCCGTCATCCTCGCCCACACCTACGTCGCCCCGGAAATCGTGATGACCGTCGCCGACTTCGACGGGGACAGTTTCAAGCTGAGCCAGGACGCGACGAAAGTCCAGGCGGACATGATCGTCTTCGCGGCAGTGCGCTTCATGGGCGAAACGGCGAAGATCCTCAACCCCGGCAAAAAAGTTCTCGTCCCCGGGCCGCTTTCCGGCTGCTCCCTCGCCGACAGCATCACCGGCGACGAAGTCCGCGCGCTCCGCAAAAAATATCCGGGGCATACCTTCGTCTGCTACATCAACACCACTGCGGACGTCAAAGCGGAATGCGACGTGTGCGTCACCAGTTCCAACGTCTTTAAAATAGTATCGAACCTTCCGAACGATAAAATCGTATTCGTCCCGGACAGGCTCATGGGCGAAAATCTGCAGGCCGAACTCAACCGCCGCGGCATAAAAAAAGAAATCGTACTCCACACGGGGTGCTGCTACGTCCACGAAACATACGACCCGGACCTCATCCGGTTCTTCCGCGAACAGAATCCGGGGCTCCGCGTCGTAAGCCACCCGGAATGCCACCCCGGAGTGGCGCTCCTCTCCGATTACGTCGGAAGCACTGGACAGATGGTCAAATACATCAAGGACGCCCCCGCGCACACGCCGTTCCTGCTTCTCACGGAATGCGGACTTAGCGCGCGTCTCCAGAGCGAGCTCCCGGACAAAACGTTCATCGGCAGCTGCAGCATGTGCCGCTATATGAAATCCAATTCCCTTGAAAATATTCTCGAAGCGCTCCGGCATCCGGAAAAAGCCGCACAGGTGAAACTTTCAGAGGATATCCGCATCAAAGCGAAACGCTCCATAGACGCCATGTTCCATTACGCAGCTCTTTAAAAGCGAGGCTTTTTATGTACAAAGTTTTCGTCTTCATCTGCACCTTCGCGGCATTCGCCGCAGCCCAGGAATATCATGTCACCCGCACGCACTACATCGCCCTCGGGCTTGATGCGACATTTAACACCGGCGACTTCGACGGCAAAGGCACCTATAAGATAGACAGCGATAAAGACCCCGAAACGGTGTACAATCCCTACCTGGGAACATTTTTCGTGCCCAGCATCGAACTCGGTGCGAACCTGAACCAGCACACGGTCTCACTCGTTTTCGGAATGTGGAAACCTAAAACGAATTACGGCAAGAATACCGACGAATACACCGAAAACACCGCGAATTTCTGGCGAATCTCCATCGCCTACCGTTACAATTTTTTCTGGCCCGAAAATTTTCAGATCGGCCCCGGCATCGATTACACGTTCGCGCGCCTGAGCGTCAACAAGTCTGCATTCGGCAAAGACAAATACGGCGACGAGACCCGTGGAGAAACGGTTCACTCCGGCAACGGCTTCACTCCGTCCA
>JBAYFD010000062.1:0-9056 GCA_041667365.1 Fibrobacteraceae bacterium
AGGCGTCCGCGGTGAGCGCAACGGATGTCGTCGCAAAGGCGAGGAACGCGAACGTCCAGGAAATTTCGAGGTGGGTCACAGTTCCACCTCCGCGGCTCCGTCTTCAATGAGAAGCACCCCTTCTGAACTTCCGCGCACGCCGCAGGTGACGATCTGCTTTTTAAAGAAAGGAGATTTTCGCGGAACGACACTCACGCCTAGCACGGGGCCCATCGGACGCGCGGCGGGTTCCCACGGAACGGGGTGCGGGTATTTGCCGAAACCCGCCTGCGGGAGCCGCGCGAGAGTATCCAGGACCGCACGCATTTCCGAACCGCGGGCAAGTTCCGTTTCCCTGTTTCCGATAAAGAAACGCCCGAGGATTCCGCGCTCCGCAAGCCAGGCCGCGATGCCCGCGCAAAGGCGGATGGCGAACTCCACGTGCATCCGTTCCGTAAGCAAATCGCACGCCGCATCAAAGGCGAGCACCACGCCCGCGCCGCGTTCTACGGAGAATTCCTTGGTGAACGGCTTCCCGTAACGCGCAAAAGCCCGGTAGTACAAGTCCCGGAGGGAATCCCCTTCGCGGTATTCGCGCACGCCTATGAAATCAAGCCCGCGGGAAAGGCTCGGCATCAGAAGAAGCGCGAAGTCCCGGCCGCGTTCGCCGGAGGTGAGGAACTGAAAATTTTTCACAAGGAGCGGCGCAGGGTAAACAAGAAGTTCCATCGGCGTTCTGGAAAGGAAAGACTTGCGCATAAGCCCCAGAGGTTCCGGAGCGACCGCCGCCACCTGTGGGAGCACGAACGCGCCGCGGCAAGGCGTCTCTATTTCGCGGATGAACGTAGCGGACTCCCCCGCTTTCAATGCGCGCAAAGGAAGTTCCCCCGCAAGTTTCAGCGCCGTGGGCATACGGAACAGTGCCACCCCCACCGCATCCAGGTCCCTGGTTGCATATAAAGTTACTTCCAGACGGGCCCGCGAGCCCCCGAAAGACGGATCCAGCCGAATGGCCGTGAACTTGACCGCGGGGCGCCTGCGCCAGGCGAACGCCGCGACAAAAACTGCGAACACCACCGCGGCGGAAACACGCGCAAAAGGCGAGAACATAATGAAAATCAACGTCGCGAAAAAAGCGAAAGCGAGAAGCGCGTGCCCTGCCGGCGAAAACGCCTCGCACCACCAGTAATAAAGCCGCATCAACAGTCCGGGCTTGCGCGGTTCACGCGGGACCGACGAAAAGCACCAGAGCAGAAATTGACGCAGGCGCATAAGGCGCTTACCTGGGAATCGCCGTTCCGCGGCGAATTTCTTCAAGAATCGCATCCGTAGCACCCGCTGCAGCTTCCTTCGCGAAAATGCGGTGCGCCATCACGGGCAGGAGCACCTTCTGAATGTCGTCTGGTTTTACAAAGTCACGGGAATCCATCCAGGCGATAGCCTGCGCCATGCGCACTAGGCACAGGCCTGCGCGCGGACTCGCCGCAAGGCGGAGCCCGGGATGTTTGCGCGTCGCCTGCACCAGGTTCACCACATAGCGTTCCAGGGATTCGTCGATATGAATTCTTTTCACTTCCTCCCGGGCCTTGAGAATCTCCTCAGGAGCCGTCACCGGTTTGAGCGCTTCAATGGGCATGGAAAGACGGTGCGCGCGGAGGATAGACAGTTCCGTATCGCCCTCTGGATAGCCGAGTGTAAGGCGGATGAGGAAGCGGTCCATCTGCGCTTCGGGGAGCGGAAACACACCGTGGAATTCCACGGGATTTTCCGTCGCAAGAACAATAAAAAGCGCAGGGAGGACGTGGCGCGTGCCTTCAAGGGAAACCTGGCGTTCCTCCATCGCTTCGAGAAGAGCGCTCTGCGTGCGGGGACTCGCCCGGTTGATTTCATCCGCGAGAAGCACCTGGGTGAACACGGGACCCTTGCGTATTTCAAAGTCCCCCGTCGAGGGCCGGTAAACAGCACCGCCCGTGACATCCGCGGGGAGCAAGTCCGGAGTGAACTGTATGCGTGAGAACTGCGCGCCGATCGCTATCGCAAGTGCTTTCGCTAGCGTCGTCTTGCCCGTGCCGGGAACGTCTTCAATAAGAACATGACCGTCCGCGAGAAGCGCCGCGGCAAGCATCCGCACCTGCGCATCCTTGCCGAGAAGCACCGAATCCAGTGCCGAAAGTAAATTTTCAATCATAGATGCTAAAATAAATTCATTTTCCTGATAAAAGCGGGAGCCGCGCAAAGACCGCGCTTCACATCGGCATATTCGACAAAACAGGGACAAGGCGACGGGACTGCCGCGACGGCATGGAATTATATTGATCGGGCTCGTTCTCCGTTTTGCTCTTTTTAACTACTTTTCAAGACGAATCTTGAATCATCAGAGGTCCTTTATGACGCCTAGAATTTTTTACACCATCACCGACGAATCCCCGTTCCTTGCGACACAATCCCTGCTCCCCATTTTCCGCGCATTCGCAAAGACCGCTGGCATTGACGTAGAATCGAAAGACATTTCGCTCGCGGGCCGCATCCTCGCCGCATTCGCGGACAAACTCCCCGCGGACAAACGCAGGCCCGACGATCTCAAAATGCTCGCCGCACTCACGCAGGACCCGACTGCGAACATCATCAAGCTCCCGAACATTTCCGCGTCCATTCCGCAGCTCAAGGCCGCGATCGCCGAACTCCGCAGGAACGGCTACGGCGTGCCGGACTACCCCGACGCCCCCGCCTCGGAAGAAGAAAAGAGCATCAAGGCGCGCTATGATAAAATCAAAGGTTCCGCCGTGAATCCCGTGCTCCGCGAAGGGAACTCCGACCGCCGCGCCCCGCGCGCCGTCAAGGAATACGCACGCAAGCACCCGCATTCGATGGGCGCGTGGACCAAGGAATCCAGGACGCACGTCGCAAGCATGGACGCAAATGATTTCTACGGCTCCGAAAAATCAATCACGCTCGCCGCCGCGGACACCTTCAAAATTGAATTTGTATCTAAAGACGGGCAGACGACGGAACTCCGCAAGGCGTGCCCGCTCCTCAAGGGCGAAATTCTCGACGCCTCCGTAATGCGCATCGCAGATCTCGAAGCGTTCCTCGCAAAGGAAATGGCGGACGCCAAGGCGAAGGGCGTGCTCTTCTCCGTGCATCTCAAGGCGACGATGATGAAAGTTTCCGACCCCGTGATGTTCGGCGCCGTGGTGCGCGTGTTCTTCAAGGACGTATTCGCGAAATATGCAGCGCTCTTCAAGGAACTCGGCATTGACCCGAATAACGGACTCGGTGACCTTTATAAGAAACTCGAAGGGAACGCCCGCGAAGCGGAAGTGCGCAAGGCGATTGACGAAGCCCTGGCGAACGGCCCCGCGCTCGCGATGGTCGATTCCGCGAAAGGTATCACGAATCTGAACGTGCCGAGTGACGTCATCATCGACGCGTCCATGCCCGCGATGATCCGCAACTCCGGCAAGATGTGGAATGCGAAGGGCGAACTGCAGGACGTGAAGGCGGTCATTCCGGACCGCTGCTACTCCGGCATCTATGACGAAACGATCAAGTTCTGCAAGGAACGCGGCGCATTCGACCCTGCGACGATGGGAAGCGTCCCGAACGTAGGGCTCATGGCGAAAGGCGCCGAAGAATACGGCTCCCACGACAAGACGTTCATCGCGAAGGACACAGGCGTCATCCGCGCCGTGAATTCCGAGGGCAAGGTCCTCCTTGAAGAAGCCGTTGCTCCGGGCGACATCTTCCGTATATGCCAGGCGAAGGACGCTCCCGTGCGCGACTGGGTGAAGCTCGCCGTGACGCGCGCCCGCCTTTCAAATACGCCCGCGATTTTCTGGCTCGACCCGGAACGCGCCCACGACCGCGAAATCGAGAAGAAAGTCCGCGCCTACCTGCCGGAACACGACCTCAAGGGACTTGACATACAAATTAAATCACCGCGCGAAGCGATCCGTATTTCGCTTGACCGCGCAAAGAAAGGCCTCGACACAATTTCCGTGACGGGCAACGTGATGCGCGATTACCTGACGGACCTCTTCCCCATCATGGAAGTCGGTACCTCCGCGAAGATGCTCTCCATCGTCCCCCTCATGTGCGGCGGCGGGCTTTTCGAAACGGGAGCGGGCGGAAGCGCACCCAAACAGGTGCAGCAGTTCCTCAAGGAAAATTACCTTCGCTGGGATTCCCTCGGCGAATACTTCGCAATCGCCGTATCACTCGAACAGCTCGCCCGAACGTTCAAGAACGCCAAGGCGCAGGTGCTCGCGGATACGCTCGACCGGGCGAACGGAATGATCCTCGAAAACAACCGCACCCCGGCCCGCAAAGTCGGCGAACTCGATAACCGCGGCTCGCATTTCTACCTCGCGCTCTACTGGGCGGAACAGCTCGCGGAACAGAACGACGACGCGGACCTCAAGAAGTGTTTCGCACCCGTGGCGGAAACGCTCGCCGCGGAGGAAAAGGAAATCGTCTCGGCGCTCAACGGCGCACAGGGCGTGCCCGTGGACATCGGCGGGTACTATCTGCCGGATGCGGATAAACTCGCAAAATGGATGCGCCCCTGCGCCGCATTCAATGCGGTCATCGACGGCATCTAAGCCTAGCTAATTTTAGCATATAAAAAATCCCGGTCCGCGAAATTGCGTCCCGGGATTTTTTGTTTTTGATTTCAAATTACTTTATCACGATCACCTTGGTCGCGTTCACGCCAGTTCCCTTGATTTGCACGATGTACCTACCCCGAGAAAGCGCGCGCAGGTCATAAGCCTTTGTGCCCGCCGCCTGCGAATATTTCGCCACGCGCGTCCCGAGCAGGCTATACACCGCGATATCCGCCGTTCCGTTTGGAATATTCAGGTAAAGCGTCCGCCCCTGCATGGATGCGCCGACGAGGAATTTCGTGTGTGCCTTAACCGCAGGAACGCCGGCATCGAAATTCGCCCAGCCGGGCATCGTCTCCAGTTTAAGGATCCGGTCATCCGCCAGGTTCTTCTTCCATACGGAATCCGGGGTCTGGTTCAGGAATCCGCTGCTCCAAGTATTGTACCACGGCATCCAGTAACTCCATACGGCGCCGTCCGTCGCCATGCTGTCCACGTCCGGAATGGGGCCGTTCTCGGTGAGGGCGAGCAGTTTGGACGAGCCCATTTCGTCGATGATTTTGCTGAAGCCGTTGATGTTCGATTTCTGATCGCCGGAACTGTTATAGACATCGACGCCGATGATGTCCACGTAATCGTCACCGGGGTACCAAGCCGGATTCAGGGCGGCATAGTCGTATCCAATGGTCGGGTCGCGTTCGATGTTCCAGACCCAGATCAGGTTGTGCACACCATTCACATTCACCATCCTGTCGAATACCAGCCTGTAGAGGGACTTGTAGCAAGTGCTTCCGCCGACGCCCCACCAGAACCAGCCGCCCGCAGCTTCGTGCAGGGGGCGCCAGAGCGCGGCGACACCGGAATCCTGGAGCTGCAGGAACCATTTGGAAACCTTATCGACATCCGCCATCATTAATTTATACTGAGAAGAAGCTGTGTCCGCCACCGAGCAGGTGCTATCGGTGAACGCCTTAGTATAATTGAAGCACGTGTTGTCCGAGGAACTAGCGGCTACGCCACCCGTACACGCCGCATTGTTGAAGCCTTTTGATTTCGCATAAAACACGGTGTCGGTTCCGACTTTCCAGTGCCAGGTGAAAGCGGGAATGCCGCCGAAATTCCAGAGCTGCTTCGCCATCTTGACGTTATTTTCCGTATAGCCGAGGAACCAGCCTTCATCGGAATGACCGCCGGCGGAGAACAGCATGTCGAACCCGCCGAGAGCCGGATAATAGCCCGATTTCTGTTTGAAGAGGCGGATGTCTTCCTGGCCTTTCCAAGTGGTGAGCGAATCCGCATTTTTGCAGGAGTCCGCAGGGACGCACACATCGATAAGCCGCATATTGGCATAGTCATAATTGAAAGTGTTGTCGCCGATCATCATTCCCGAAACGGTCCTGCTCCCGAAATTCTGCGTGAGGAACGCCTTGAGCTTGTAGGCCGCCTCATTTGCCTCCGGGGCGACCGGCGCGGCATCGAGGGTAAATACAGCGGCCGGGTGGCGCGCGACCGTCAGATAATCGAAATTCGAGGAACCGCCGCTGACGGTTATCGAATTTTCGCCAGCCAGCAATTTCGCGGTGGCCGTAAGCGTGTAAGTGGTAAAGGCGCTGGTCGGAGAATTGGTTAAAAAAGTGGCGAGGGCCGTTGTGCCGCCGTTGATGTAAATGGAGCTGTTGAACCAGTCGTATTGCTTCACCCACATCTGGATGACGAGATCATACATTCCCGTGCTTTCGACCGTAACTTTGAAAGTGAAGCCATTGGCATTGACATACTTGCCGCCCGAAACGCCAGTGCTGTCCTTAACCGTAGCGCCGGAAGCGAGCGCCTGGTCTTCGGCTTCGTATTTAGTCACATCCGCCTGCGCGGCTACCGAAAGGAACAGCCCGGCGGCAAGCGCACGGCATAAAAGAGACATTCCCATATACACACTCCTTGTTTTCTGCAAAATAAATTATCCGGCGTTCATTTCAAACGGATTTTTTCCTTGCGCGCACTTGAAAATAGAGCATTCCGCGGCATCCGGACCGTTTTTTACACGATTTTTTACACGCAGTATGGATCAGCTCATCCGAAATCATCCTCCAGCAAAAAGGCACGGATATTCGCCTGATGCCGTCACAGCTGAGTGCTCACATATCAAGATATAATTTACCGCCGAGCCTTGAAATGCGTTCCGAAAACTATTCTCTATCGAAAATGGACCTTTCCAGCCACGCGTCCATAAAATTCAATTCTTCCTTTGTATGAAAGTAATGTTCCCCATTTTTCATAATGGTCAAGGTCGCTTTGTGAGAAGAAACAAAATCGTTCAAAATATCAATGGGCGTCAGATTATCGCCATCGCCGTATAAAATTGAAGTTTCAACATTCCAAGAAATCGGATTTTCGCGTACAAAGGAAAGATATTTAAAAGATAGCGTTTCGCCAAAAGTCGTCGGTATTTCGCCTTTATTCTGTAAATCGACTTCGGATACGCGAGCCCAGCTCATCATATTTGAAATAAGATTTTCCATATTCACTATCGGGGAAACGAAAAAAGCGAATGAAGGCTTGCAAGGAAAGTTTCCTAACGAATGCATAGTGAAATAAGTGCCAATGCTGACGGCAAAGATGGCAACGCATTCATAGGTATTTTTCAACGACTTGAATTTTTCTGAAATAAGCGAAGATGTTCCCCACGGCGTAAAATCCGCAATGGTTTTTTCACTTTTCCCATGTCCAGGTAAATCTAAGGAATAGATATCATACCCGAATCTAGAGAAAAGAGAACCGTACCGAATGATTTCAGATCCAGAACCGTCTTTTCCATGAATATAAAGAATCGCCTTTCGCATTAACAAAATGTATAAAAAGCTTGTCCTATAAATAAAAATGGATCAATAAAAGTCAACTCCGCGTCAAAAACTATATTTGCAAAACAATGATCTTACTTGTCGCAGAAAAGCCGTCCGTCGCCAACCAGCATTACAAACCGATGCTGGAACGTCTGGAAGGGGAACATTTTGAAAAGCAGGACGGCTGCCTGATAGGCAAGAATCATTGCATCACCTGGTGCGTGGGTCACCTGATTACGCTCGCGACATTCGAGGCGTACCCCGGTTACGAGGGCACATGGAAACTTTCGAACCTGCCTCTCCTCCCCGATAAATTCAAGCTGATGGCGATTCAGCAGACGCTCCACCAGCTGCAAGTCGTGCAGGGATTGATGGAAAAGGCGGACGTGCTTGTGAACGGTGCGGACGCAGGGCGCGAAGGCAACCTGATCTTTGACCTGGTCCTCGATTACACGCCGGCGTTCAAGCAAAAGACGATAAAGCGCCTGTGGGTGAATTCCTACGTAGCGAAGGATCTCGACAAGGCGTGGAAAAACCTCGAGGACGCGACGGCGCGTACAAATTTATCTTATGCGGCGAGGCTCCGGCAACGCGCGGATTGGATGGTCGGGCTGAACACGACGCGGGCCTATACGCTTACGGCGGGCCGCGGAAAGCTGATTTCCGTGGGGCGCGTGCAGACACCGACACTTAACCTAGTCGTGGAACGCGATAGCATCGTCGAGAACTTCAAGGAACTCTTCTATTACGGCGTGGTAGGCACCTGGAAAGGCTGCAAGGCACAGCTCCTCCGCGAGGGCAAAGTCGCCGTGTTCGAAAAGGATGCGGAACCGTTGAAGGTGATCGAAAAATGCACGCCGGATAAGGCGGTGCTCACGTCCGTGGAGACGAGCACTAAAAAGCAGTTCCCCGCGAAGCCCTTCGATTTGACGGAACTCCAGAAAGAAGGCAACCGCCGTTTCAAAATGAGCGCGCAGCAGGTCCTCGACTGCGCACAAAGTCTTTACGAAAAAAAACTCCTCACCTACCCGCGCACGGATTCCGCCTATTTGCCGGACACAATGCAGCACGAGGCCTACGGACTCGCGCTTAGGCTCGCGGGCGAAAAGGAAAAGGCGCTGATGCGGCCCGAAAGCGATAACTTCGTATTCATCAATTCGGGCAATGTGACGGACCACTTCGCCATCATCCCCACCGGCGAAACGCCGAACGCGCTTGAAGAAGCGGAGCGGAAAATCTACGGACTTGCGCGGGAACGCTTCGTAGTGGCATGGCTCAAGCCCTGCGTGTGGGGCGAACTCGAAGCGACGCTCGAATGCGCGGGCGAAATATTCCGCCTCAAGCTGCGCAAGAACGAGGACGACGGCTTCAAGGAGATCGTCCAGGACGAGAAAAAGAAAAAGGACAAGAAAGCGGACGCGAAAGCCGGCGACGACAAAGCCGCGGAAGGCAAGGATGACGAAGAAATTACGAACATCGTGGAAACCTTCCCCGAATGGAAAAAAGGCGACAGCGCTCTCTTCGATTCGCTGGAACTCCAGAAGAAAAAGAAGAGCAAGCCCAAGTATTACACGGAAGCGACGCTCCTCGCCGCGATGAAGACCGCCGGGAAGCAGATCGAAAACGAAGAACT
>JBAYFD010000063.1:0-8997 GCA_041667365.1 Fibrobacteraceae bacterium
ATTTGCCTTTTCCGACGTCAAAGGCGACGGCGTTCCCTTCGTGAAATTTCTCGGCGAAAAGTTTCTTGAGGGCTCCCTGCCACTTGTCTTCCGGAAAATCAAAGTACGTGCTGAGCTTGCCGAGCATGGCGACATTCAGCGCCTTTTCGCTCGGAAGTCTGGTAACGTCAATGTCCTTCGGGGTGAGCAGAACGCCGCCCTTCTTGAGGAACGCGATATTCACCGGAACCTGATCTTCCGCGAACACCACCAGGTAATCCGCCTCGCCTTCCGGAATCATCGGGCTTTCCACTTTGTCGCCGAACCGCACGTCACTCGAAATCGAGCCGCCGCGCTGACTCATGCCGTGGACTTCGCCCTTTTTCACATCGTAGCCAAGCTCAAACACGAGTTCCGCAAGCACGTCGCTCGCCTTGATCACGCCCGTACCGCCGAGGCCCGCGAATTTAACGTTCATCGTCTTCATTACTTGGCCTCCTTCGCAGCCTTTTCCTTGTTCGCCTTTTCCCATGCGAGAATGCTCTTGAGCGCGAGGAGACAGGGGCTCTTCGCGACGATCAACGTGAGTTCGTCCTTTTCGAGGGCTTCCTTCACCGCAGTCTTCATCCCTTCCGGATCCTTGACCGGATTCACGATCACGACGTTCTCAATGCCCGCCGCCTTTGCGATTTCGCCATAGTCGAGCCTGTACGTCGGGGAATGATCCAGCTTGCGGCCCGTGCCCGGGTGTTCCTGCTGGCCCGTCATCGCCGTGATGGAGTTATCGAGAATAACGACGACATGTCCCGTCGCAGGGCGGTTGTAAGCCATGTCCACGAGACCCGTGATACCGCTGTGCACGAACGTTGAATCCCCGATCACGGAGACGACTTTCTTCGCCTGTTCGCGCGGGAGCACCTTGCGGAGTCCGAGCGCCATGCCGATCGCCGCACCCATGTCTACCATCATGTCCATCGCCTCGAAAGGCGGAAGCGCGGCGAGCGTGTAGCAGCCGATATCGCCGGAAATGATGCAGCCGAGATCCTTGAGCACGGCGAAAGAACTGCGGTGCGGGCAGCCCGGGCAGAGCGCCGGAGCCTTGCCCTTCACGGGAGGCGTTTCAGGAGAGCGGTCGCCGCTCAGAATGCGACGCACGCGGTCCACGCTGAGCTCGCCGAAACGGTAGACCGGGTCAAACTTCGATTCCACGGAAATGCCCGCGGCACGGATGTTCTCCGCAAGCCACGGATCATTTTCTTCAATCACAAAGACGCGTTTCACGGAGCCGGCAAACTTGCGGATCATTTCCATCGGAAGCGGATAAGTCATGCCGAGCTTGAGCACGCTCGCATCGGGAGCAGCTTCACGGACGTGATGATAGCTGATACCCGCGCAGACGATACCGAGGTCCGTCCCGTGCATCTCGATTCTGTTCGGGCCTTCCGCCTCGTTCCACTTCTGAATTTCTTCCATCTTCGCACGGAGTCTCCGGCCTGCTGGTTTCGCATAGCCCGGAACCATCACGCGCGCGGGGATGTCGCGCACGAATTCCGGCTTGAGCGCTTCAAGTTCTTCCGAAGGAACGAGGATGGACTTGGAATGGTCCACGCGCGTCGTCATGCGGAGGATCACCGGAATGTGGAAGCGTTCGCTCGTCCGGAACGCGAGGCGAAGCATATCGTAAGCTTCTTGGGAATTCGACGGTTCGAACATCGGGCATACGGAAGACTTCGCATGATTGCGCGTATCCTGCTCGTTCTGGGAGCTCGCCTGCCCCGGGTCGTCCGCGACGATCCAGACCATGCCGCCCTGGACTCCGGTGTACGTAGCGGTGTAAAGCGTATCGCTAGAGACATTCAGGCCCACGTGCTTCATCGTGACGACGGAGCGCGCATGCGCGAAAGCGACGCCGAGCGCGACTTCCGCGGCGACTTTCTCGTTCGGCGCCCATTCGGCGGGGCCGCCTATCTCGGAGAACGTCTCCAGGATTTCGGAAGAGGGCGTACCGGGGTAGCCGATAGCGCTCTGTACTTTGCAGTGAAGCATCGAAAGCGCGAGCGCCTCGTTGCCGGAGACCAACATTCGTTTGGCTTTAGGATCAAAAGCAGGCATTGTTATCCTTTTCTGTTGCAGTTAAAAATCATTTCTGAAGATTCAGGCTCGCATTAGAGGCACCGTAAAGACTGATACTGTAATCCTTAATCACATACACCGGAATCTTCTTCAGAAGCGGGCGGATGTTCGGGTTATAATTGCGTTCAAAGTAGTCCATGAACAGATTATCGCGCTCAAGCCAGCGCAAATCCTTCTGCACCGTGCCGCCAGCGAGGTAGAACCCGCCGAGGGGCAGGAACAGCGTGCACGCGTCGCTCGCGAAACGGCCGAGCATTTTCACGAACATGCGCATCATTTCCGCGGCGACGGGATCCGTATCGCTCGCGCGGCTGATGTACTTCGGGCGGTCATTCGGAACGGTCGCTTCAATTTTCGCGAAGGCTTCGTTCTGCGGAATGCCCTTGGTATCGCGCCACCATTCATAAAGGTTGCACAGGCCCATTCCGGAAACGAGGGGTTCCACGCCCGGAACGGCGCCGAGCTTCTTTTCCATGTAATCGCGGAATGCTCGCGTCTCGGCATCGAAAGGCGCGAACGTGGAATGTCCGCCTTCGGAGCACGCCGGAATATAGCGCTCGCCATCAAACGCGAGGAAGGACACGCCCATGCCGGTGCCGGGGCCGATCACCGCCTTGGTCGCGGGCTGGGGCTTCGGATAGGAGCCGTCGAGATGCGGAAGCTTGTGAATCTGCGCCGGATTTTCAACATCGAGCGTCGGGATGCCGTAGCTGATCGCAACGAAGTCGTTGATGATGAGCACCGGGAATCCGCACGCTTCGGTGAGCGCATCGCCGTCGATACGCCAGCAAAGGTTCGTCATCGTGCAGCGGTTATTCGCCACGGGACCCGCGGCACTGATGCATCCATAAGCCGGAACCAAGTCCGGGCGCTTCTCGCACGCGATCCGGAGTGTTTCCAGAACAGGCTCCTTCAGGCTCTTAAGATCTTTCGACGGATACACGACTTCGAGAATGATCGTGAATTTGCCGTCCTGATAACCGACGATTCCAAGATTCGTATTCGTGCCACCGATGTCCCCGGCAAGCACAAGCCGGTCGAACGAGGCATCGGGATTACGCCATTTGATTTCCATAAGGACTCCGCAAAAACGATTGAAAACGCTAAAAACTACCGGCTAAAAATATACTTTTTCAAATTGAATCAGCCTTGTTTTATTTCGATAACGCCCCCGTTTCATTTTGCATTTCAAGGAAACAGGCGGACGGGGCGGACGCGCCCGGCGAAAACTTCCGCCGCTTTGGCGATTTCCCCCGGAAAAGGCGCAAAACCACTCATTTCCGCCATGTATGCAAACGGCAAAAGCACTTCAAAAAAGGTTTTGGCACGGCGTTTGCTTTATTCCCCACGGAAAGACAAAACAACAAGGAGATACAAAATGAATATGCTTACATCCAATATGGTTCCCGCTCCGTTCTTCGGACTCAGGGATTTCTTCGACGCTTTTGATAGCGACAGGGATTCTAATTCCCTGATGCCGAAAGCCTCCGTATTCGAGGACAAGAAAGCCGGCACCTTCACCTTGGACGTTGAACTTCCGGGCGTAAAGAAAGAAAACCTCGATGTGCGCGTCGAAGGCGGCAACCTCTCCATCAAGGCGACCCGCAAGACGAAGGAATCGGAAATGACCTATGAACGTTCCTTCCACCTCGCGGAAGACCTCGACACGGAAAATGTCAAGGCAGCATTGAACGATGGCGTATTGAGCTGCACCTTTTCGAAAAAGAAAAGCGCGGAAGCCCGTAAATTGACGGTCGAATGACCGCATTGAACGCGCGTAAATTGCGCAAAATTATAAGGCACGTCCTTCGGACGTGCCTTATTGTTTCCCTTTATTCACAATGTGAATAAATTTTTCATTGCCATCAGGCCCACTTTACATATAAATTATAGGTCAGGACCGGGGCAATGCGGACGGAGCTCTTCCACAAAACCCACTCCTATTTCATATATGGAACGGAAGGATCCAGTAACGCAACCCAAAATCTCCACTGAGACCTGTCACCAGGTCTCTTTTTTGTGCCGCAGAATCATTCCATCTCTTCAAGGCGCTTGCCCTTCGTCTCCTTCACGAATACGACCACAAACACGATGGAAAGCACGGCAAAAAGCGTGTAAAGCCCGTACGCCGAGAAAAGGCCGCCCGTGAGGAGAATCGGGAACGTCATTGTAATAGCGAAATTCGCGATCCATTGCGCGGAAGCACTCACGGAAATCGCCGCCCCGCGGATACGGTTATTGAACATCTCGCCCAGAAGCACCCAGACCGTCGGCCCCCAGGACACGCCGAAGCAGAATATGTAAAGGTGCGCCGCGATGAGCGCCGCGATGGCGCTCGGCGGCGTCATCTGAATGACGCCGTGCTTAACGGACACCATGAACAATACCGTAAGGACGCAAAGGGTTATCGACATTCCTATAGAGCCCAGAAGCAGGAGCGGCTTGCGTCCAAGTTTATCGATAAAGGCGATGGCGACAAGCGTCGATATGACGTTCACTGTCCCGGAAAGCACATTGATGAGCAGCGCGTTATTCTCGCTGAATCCCGCCGCCTGCCAGAGCACTGCGCCGTAATAGAACACCACGTTGATTCCCACGAACTGCTGGAAAATACTGAGGAAAATACCGACCCACACGATCGGAAGAACCCGGCCGTTACTGAAAATATCCGTAAGGCGCGGCTTGCGGTCCTGCCGGAGGCTGTTCTTGATTTCCACGACGAGCGGCTCCACGGAATCTTCCGCATAAATTTTCGAGAGCACTATCCGCGCCGGGTCTTCTTTATGCGCCGCGATCAGATAACGCGGAGACTCCGGAATGCAAAAAACAAGCACGACGAACACGATGGCAGGGACGCCTTCGCACCAGAACATCCAACGCCAGGCAGGGAACCCGGCAAGGAATTCATGCGCAGCACCGCCCGCGATACTCGCAATGGCGTAATTTATGAGAAATGCGGAAAAAATACCCACGACGATTGCGAGCTGCTGTAAAGAGGCGAGCCTTCCGCGTATCCCCGATGGCGCGACTTCCGCGATATATGTAGGGGCAAGCACGCTCGCAGCACCCACGGCGAGCCCGCCGATGAGCCGGTACACGATAAATTCCGGAACGCCTGTCGAGATACCGGAGCCGATCGCGCTCACGATGAACAGGACGCCCGTCAAAAGCATCACCGGTTTCCGGCCAAAGCGGTCCGCAAGGTTCCCGGCGAAAAACGCGCCCACGGCGCACCCGAGAAGCATTGAAGCGACAGAGAAGCCGGACGTCGCCGCAGAAGACTTGAAAGCCTGCTGCAATGCGGAAACAGTTCCGTTGATGACAGCGCTGTCGTAACCGAAGAGGAATCCGCCGATCGCCGCGACGGAACTCAGGAATAGAACATAGAGGGTTTTATTTTGTGCTTTCATACAGATTAAAATACTATTCCGCATTGAAAACTCCTAATTGGAAAATTATTCCTAATTGGAAAAGGGGTGCAAAAAAGCCCCCTGAAAGGGGGCCTCTTGAAAATCAAACAACTTTAGCCTTATTTCTTCGGCTTTTTAACCTTCACGACATGAGCTTCCTGAACGTTCGCCGGAAGCGGAGCATCCTGCTTGCGGTTGATGAGCCAGTACTGAGCGATACCCCAGAGGTTCGAAACGATCCAGTAGAGGACGAGTCCCGAAGGCATCACCGCGCTGAAGAGGAACATCATCGCAGGCATCATCCAGGTCATCATCTTCTTCTGCGCAGGATCCGTCATCGCGACCATCGACTGCTTCGTCTGGAAATACGTGGTGAACACCATAATGACAGGAAGGATCGCAAGGCCGTCCGGCATCAGGTACGGAATGGAGAATCCGTGCCAGACGACATCCGAACTCGAAAGGTCGGAAATCCAGCCGATGAACGGCATTCCGCGGAGTTCGATCGCGCGGCCGAGCACAATGAAGAGTCCGATGAAGATAGGCATCTGGATGAGCATGGGGAGGCAGCCGCCCGTGCAGGACGCCATCGGGTTGATGTTGTGCTTCGCATAAAGTTCCATGACCGCGGCCTGCTTCTTGCGCGGTTCCGCACGGTACTTGACGTTGATCGCATCCAATTCCGGCTTGATCTTGCTCATTTCCTTTGTCGAGCGGAGCTGTTTCACCGTAAGCGGAGTCGTGATGATCCGCACGAGGATAGTGAGAAGAATAATCGCGACGCCGTAGTTCGGAATGATGCTGTAGAATGCCTTGAGGAGCCAGAGCAGGAATCCGCAGAGAGCTACGAACCAGACGTCTGCACCGCACCAGGACCAGCCGCTCACGATGATTTTTTCAAAGTCGCAGTTTTCGAAAGCGGCGATTTCCTTCCACTGCAAAGGCAGGACGAGGAAGTCAAAGGAAAGGCTGTCATCGTGGATTTCATCCGAAAGCGATATCTTATATGTACCCGGGTCCTTCGGATCCATATCCCCGGCTTTCAAAGGCTCCGCGACGAGCGTCGCTTCGGAGGCTTCCGGGAACTTGATCACCGCGGCGACATACTTGCGGCGGAGACCCGCCCACAGAATTTTTCCGTTGTCATCGTTAAATTTCTTTTTTTCGCGAACCGTTTCGCGGTCCACGCTGTACAGATTATTGAATATGACTTCGCTGAAGAAATAACTAGCACCGCCAAAGCTCTTACCCTTGGGAAACCTTTCCGTTTCGCGCATACCGCCGTTCCAGGAAACTTCGTAATCCTTGGGCGCGAAGCCTTTGAAATGCGTCACGTGCCCGATCGTCATGCCCTGTGCGGTGAACGAATACTTGCGGATGACCTGATTTCCGTTCACATCCGAGAAGGTGAAAGTGACGGAAGTATCGCCCGCGACCTTGATGTATGCGGGAGCGTCCGTCGCGAAAAGCTGAGAGGAAAGGTCCGCGTCATCCAGCTTGAGGGAGAGAGCGCCCTGCACCGTATCCTGAATGATCTCCGGGAAGTGCCCTGCGGAATCCTTGAGCGTCTTGACAGTGATGCTCGAAATCTTCGCGCCGTCATTATCAAGCACGGCGATGAACTTATCGTTTTCGACCGTGATTTTCTCCGGCTGGACTTTTGCGCTCATTTGTGCGGAAGCTGTATCCGTCGTGGCCGCGAGTTCCGCGGACTTGAGCTTCCCTGTATCGAGCGGAGCGATTTCTGCGGGTTTGTTCCCCGCGAGAACGACTGCGCCCGGATGCGTGGAACCCTTTGACGGAAGCGTGAGCGAGACCGGCTTCTGCGGGTTTTCGGCCTTGACGGCTTCCTGCTTTGTCTGTGCCTGAGTCTGCTGACCCGCCTGATTCACAGACATGGTCATCGACCAGATGAGGAGACCGCCCAGAAGCGCGGCGCCGATAATTGTGTTCTTACTGATCATATTTTCTTCCTCTTCGGGAGCGGAACCGGATCGTAACCCCCTTTACAGAAGGGATTGCAACGGAGGATCCTAAAAACTGCAAGATAGAAACCTTTGAATGGACCGTGGAGGCGAAACGCCTCTATCGCATATTCGGAACACGTCGGATAAAAGCGGCACACGCCCCGGAAAAAATACGGGTGTACAATTCTGTAAACCTTTATTGGAAAGACGAGCGCCCGGACGAGCGCGTCATTTACGCTTCGGACGATTCCTTCGACGATTCGCATTCCGGAACCCAGTGCATCTTCTGAAATATTTTCACTGCGCTTTCGTGCAACCGGGCGGAAGTCATTTCCGCGGCCTTGTCATTTACAAAGAGCATCGCCCATACGGGTTTCCTGACCTTGGCTGCCTGCGCAAAGAAAATGGGGCGGAGAATCCGACGGCACCTGTTACGGTACACGGCGTTGCCGTTCTTCTTGCGCGCTAAAAAACAAAAACGGCAAACCCCATCCGGGCTGTCAATCCATTGCATCGTCAAGGACGGCGCATGGACTCTCTTGCCATGGATGGCTATTTGCCGATAATCCGGTTGCGAAGGCAGCCGGAAGGAACGCAGACTTGCGATAAAGCGAGTCCTTACTTCTTGTAAATGGTGTCGCTCACGGTGAGACGCTTGCGGCCCTTGGCACGGCGGCGGCTCAGAACGGCACGGCCCCAGCGGTCTCCCATACGGGTACGGAAACCATGGGTATTGATACGCTTGCGATTGTGAGGCTGAAATGTTCTTTTCATAGTGCTAAACCTTTAAAAAATTGCAATTTGAGTCCCAAAGTTAATAAAATCATGGAATTACGCAAGGGTAGCAAGTGTTAAAAACGAACCTCCGCAGGTGGTTCGCCCGCCATTCTATGCATTTTTCTATATTTACGCATTGAATTTTTGAACCCGAAAAGGACCCTCATAATGGAATATAAAATCAAAGACATCGGCCTCAGCTCCTGGGGACGCAAGGAACTTGACCTCGCAGAAACCGAAATGCCGGGCCTCATGGCGCTCCGCAGCCAGTACGCCGGGAAGAAGCCGCTCAAGGGCGCACGCATCATGGGCTCGCTCCACATGACGGTCCAGACCGCGGTCCTCATCGAAACGCTCACAGAGCTCGGCGCTGACGTGCGCTGGGTCTCCTGCAACATCTTCAGCACGCAGGATCATGCGGCGGCGGCGGTCGTCGTCGGCAAGAAAGGCACGGAAAAAGACCCCCAGGGCACTCCGGTCTTCGCATGGAAAGGGGAATCCCTCAAGGAATACTGGGACAACACCGCGCGCGCTATCCAGTGGCCCGACGGGGGAGCTCCGGACATGATCGTCGATGACGGCGGCGACGCCACGATGCTCGTCGTCTGCGGCGCGGAATTCGAGGACGCTGGCAAGGTCCCGGCTTTCGACCCGGCGAAGGACTCCGAAGAATGGGGCGTGTTCCTCGAACTCTGCCATGAAATTTATGCGAAGGACCCGAAGCACTGGAC
>JBAYFD010000064.1:0-8917 GCA_041667365.1 Fibrobacteraceae bacterium
CTGTTCAAGGGTCGTTGGATTATGGACGTTTTGTTCTTCCCGGATGTTCTCCGGGAGAGTTTGTGTTTGATGCCCGTGGACAAATCGTCAATGGATTATTTTCCTGAAAGAATATATCCGGCGGCGCAGGGCATAAATTACAAGTAATTCATTCAGGAGCACCTTATGCACCAGAAACTTCTCCAGACAGCAGTCATCGCCGGGATTCTTTCCGCAGGCCTCGCAGGAGCCGCGCCGCTCGCTGACGGCGGAGCGAAATTCCTCGGGAACATTACCACACACGGAGCAGTACGCTCCGATTTCGGCACCTACTGGAATCAAATTACCGCTGAAAATGAATGCAAATGGGCATCCATTGAAGGAACCCGCGGTACTTATAACTTCACCGGCTGCAAAGCCGCTTACGACTGGGCAAAAAATAACGGAGGGCACTTCAAATTCCATGCCCTCGTCTGGGGTTCCCAATATCCAAAGTGGCTTGAAAGTTTAAACGCTACCGACACGAAAACAGCCATTACAGCTTGGTTCGATGCCGTGAAGAAGCAGTTCCCCGATTTGGAAATGATCGATGTGGTCAACGAAGCCATCCGCACTGGTACGAATCAATACCACTCCGGTTATACCAATACCAAAATCATTCAGGCCTTAGGGGGCGACAACAACGATTACGCCTTTGTGACAACCGCCTTTAAAATGGCGCGTGAACGCTGGCCCAAGGCGATCCTTATCTATAACGATTACAACACGTTCCGCTGGCAGATCAACGAAGGCATCGCCCTTGTCAATCAAATTAAGTCAGCTGGTGCACCCGTTGACGCCTACGGGCAGCAAGCTCACGACCTTACCGATATGGATGTTAACACATTTAAAGCGGCTCTCAAAAAAATCCACGACGGAGTGGGCATTCCTCTGTTCATCACGGAATATGATATCGGTACCGATGACGATGCGCTCCAACTTCAACGCTACAAGGAACAAATTCCAGAATTCTGGAACGCGCCCTATGTCGCGGGCATCACCCTGTGGGGCTACATCTATGGCGCCACTTGGACCACAAACGGCAATTCCGGCATTATCAAAAACGGAACGGACCGTCCGGCAATGACTTGGCTCAAGCAATACATGGCCTCGAACAAGGGCGTGAACACGACAGGCCTTCTTGGATCATCCGGCACCTCGTCATCCTCCTCCGCGGAATCTTCCAGCAGCGTCGCGCAGACGGCTTACAGTTCAAATGCAATTCCCGGTACGATCGAAGCGGAAAACTACGATAACGGCGGACAGAACAACGCCTACTACGATACTGACGACACGACTCAAGGAAAGGTTTACCGCACGGACGGTGTGGACGTCGTGAGCATCACAGGCGGCGGTTATGCCGTGGGTTACACCGTCGCAGACGAATGGCTCGAATACACCGTAAATGTTGCGCAGGCGGGAGTCTATTCCTTTGAAGCCACAGTCGCTTCCGGCTCCAAAAATTCATCGTTCCAGCTCTTCCTCGACAACACAGCAATCACCGATACAGTGAAAGTGGACAGTTCAAGCTGGACGGATTATTCGACCGTAAGCGGCACGACGAAATCAAGCCTTACCGCCGGCACACACATTCTCAAAATCGCCATCACCGGCAGCTACGTGAACATCGACAAGATAATATTCACTTCGGGCACCACAGGAATTTCCGTGAACCCGGCGGCAAGAGCGCAAATGACAAACTACATTGTCTACAACCTGAACGGCACGCAGATCACGACACTCCGGGCAATGACGCCCTCCGAAGCGGAATCTAACTTCCACAAGGCCGGCAGCCGTCTCCCCCGCGGAATTTACTGGATGAAGAATTCCAGCAATGGCAGCGTGCATAAAATTGTGAACGACGGCAATTAGCTCTCTCTCCAATCAACCCTCAGAACCCAAGCAGGCGTTTCCTTTCAGAAACGCCTGCTTTTAAAATGCGTTGATAATTTATCAACGCTGTTTTCTTTCAAAGCCACAAAATTAAAGCTGCCGCTATATATTTTGAGGATAAAGATTTGCGGGAGCAGCAGAAGTGTCCCTCATACACCACACAAAGGGAGTTCCGCCTCGGCGGAGCTCCCTTTACTTTTCCGCAGCAATCACCATAGGCGCAAAAAAAATCCGCAGGGTTAAATCCGCGGACTTTGAAAGACAGATGGACCTGAAAAATCAGAGCTTCTGAATTTTGCCGAAGTCCACGTTCGTCTTCTTGCCGAGCAAAATGGCGCGGGTCTTCAGCGGCAGGCCGAAGCAGCGGATGAATCCGGTGGCGTCCTTCTGATCGTACATATCGACATTCGTGAAACCGCCGAGGTTCATATCGTACAGGCTGAACGGGCTCTTCATTCCGGCCGGAATGATGTTGCCCTTGTAAAGTTTCAGCGTAACTTCGCCGGTGACGACCTTTTGCGTTTCAGTGATGAACGCGTCCATCGCCTGACGGAGCGGAGTGAACCACTGACCGTTATAGACGAGGTTCGCATAGACCATCGAGAGCTTCTGCTTTTCGAACAACGTTTCCTTATCGAGGACGAGCTGTTCAAGGCATTCGTGCGCCTTGTAGAGAAGAGCGCCACCCGGAGTCTCGTACACGCCGCGGCTCTTGAGGCCGACGAGACGGTTTTCGACGATGTCGAGGAGACCGCAGGCATGCTTGCCGCCGAGTTTGTTCAGTTTTTCGAGGAGCGGAACGGCGTCCATCTTCTTGCCGTCGAGAGCGACCGGAGTGCCCTTGTCGAACGTGATCGTCACATGGTCTGCCTTTTCGGGAGCCTGTTCGAACGTGTTCGAAAGTTTGAGCATGTCGTACTTGTGTTCCTTATCCGGTTCCTCGAGAATTCCGCCTTCGTGAGAAAGGTGCCAGAGGTTGCCATCTTCGGAATAAATCTTTGTCTTGCTGATGCCGTTGAGCGGAATCTTGTGGGCAGCCGCGTAGTCGATAAGTTCTTCACGGCTGTTGAATTTCCAGTTGGGATCCTTCCACGGAGCAATGACCTTGAGGGACGGATTCAGGGCGGCGTAGGTGAGTTCGAAACGCACCTGGTCGTTGCCTTTGCCAGTAGCGCCGTGAGCGACGGCGAACGCACCTTCCTTTTCAGCGATCTTCACCTGATACTTGGCGATGAGCGGACGTGCGAAAGACGTGCCGAGAAGGTACGTGCCTTCGTACTTTGCGCCGGCGCGGACGGTCGGCCACACATAGTCTTCAAGGAATTCCTTGCGGAGGTCGAGAACGTAGCACTTGGAAGCGCCCGTCGCGAGAGCCTTCTTCGTGAGGGCCTTGGCGTCGCAGTCACCCTGGCCGAGGTCGGCCGCAAAAGCGATCACTTCGACATTATAGGTTTCCTTGAGCCACGGAATGATGACGGAAGTATCGAGTCCGCCGCTGTAAGCGAGGACGACTTTCTTTTTAGAATCAGTGCTTTTCTTAGCCATTGTTGAATCCTTTGTGAAAAATAGACGGATAAAATATAGCTATTCTCGCCGCCGGTTTCCGTTAACGGAACTTCGGAAAACCCTTGCGCACACCGTCCACAAAAATTTTTTCAACGCCAACCTCCTTCGCGAACTTACTCCAAAGGGCGACGGCATCCAGGACCTGTTCCAGAATGACCTTGTAGCGCCCGCGCGGAAGTCCCGCCGTTCTCGCCGCCACGGCGAAATCCGCCGCCGCGAAGTTTTCAAGCTTCCCGTTGAGCGACATCTGATGACGTCCAGTCCAGAGTCCGCCGGGATTGTAGGCGTAAGTCATATCGAACGCGGGAGCGAGCGACCACGTTCCGCTTTTATCCATCAGGAAGCCGATATTCTTCACGTGATCATCCTGATTGCGTGCAAGGATATTGAACACCGCGCGGCGGAACAGGGCTTCCCGCGCACTGGCACCGAGTCCGAGCTTCCGCGTCACGGCAAAAGCCTGTTCGTAAGAATAGGCGCCTGCAGCGTTGAAATCAAAATGGCATAGCCCGGCGAAAGACTGATAATGCAGTTTGCGGCCATCATCCGTGCGGTCAAACCGCTTCGTCATAAAATGGCGCTTCCCGGCAGTTTCAAAAAGCCGGCACGGAGTCATCCCGATGCCCGCAGCACGCGCCATCAGGGAATAAGCATACTCGACTGCGCCATACCCGGCGGCATCCGCACCTTCCTTGTCCCCGTTGCCGCCGACACCGTCAAGCTTCAGAAGCCAGTACGTGAAGCCTTCCGAGGCATTCACCTGCCCGGAACGGAGTTCCCCGGTGCGTTCATTGTATGCGACGAGCGCCTTCGCCCGCGCGCCGCCCGCGCTCGTCCCCACGCGGAGAATCTGTTCAAAGCATTCCTTTTCATCCTTCTTGATTTTTACGCGGGCGCGCTTCCGCTGAACGAGGATTTCATCCGCCAGCGAACGCAGACGCTCAATATCCAGCGACTCGCTCCAGCGCGTTTCCGGCCCCGCGACCGGATAGAATTCAAGGGCGCCCATCGCACGCGTCCCCGTGTAGCACAGGCGTTCCAGCGCGGAAAAGTTTTCCTTCGCGCGTCCCTGTTCCGCAAGCCACGCATCAATGAGCGTATTCCCGAATTTATCAGGAACGGCATCCGCGAACATTCCCGGAAGCCCGTGAAAACTTTTGAACGGAAGTTCCGGGAACCGGTACACGCCGGGAGCGAGCGGCATCATCACAGGCGCGGGCTCCATGCCGCTCTCCAAAAATTCCGCCGCATATTCAAACGATGCGAAAGGATCCCCCTCGCGGAGCGTGAGCGCACCGATGGTCGTATTCCAAAGCCGGACTTCAACGGCAATCACCTGTCTTCCCCCCATACCCATTTTGTTCCAGGCTCACGGACGGAATCGGATGCGTTCTTCCGTTTGCCGGAAGCGCGTCTGCGCAGCTTCCCTTGCATTTTAAGGACTTCCATCGGACTAGGCTCCGTCTGCGGCAGAAATGACTCAAAGGAAGGAACCAATCCGAGCACCGCAAAAATTTTTGCAAGTGAAAGACTCTGCGAGGAAACGCCGTTTTCAATGCGCGCCACGGTGCTTTTACCGACCCCCGCTTTTTCCGCAAGATCGGTCTGAGTCCAGTTGTTCCGAAGTCTGCACGCGGCGAGCCTTTTCCCGAATTCCCGGAGCTTCGCCTCATCGGTTGTCAGCATTGAATAAAGCATACCGCTCCTTTAATGAGTATTTATATCGTAATATAACAAAAAAATAGTCATAAAAGACAACTTATATATTTATAATAAATAGTCCTTTAAGAATACTTATTTTGAAATTAAGTAATAAAAGCTCATTTAAGGACAATACTAAGCCATTCAAAAATAGCGTCTAAAAAAGAGCGCGGGAATCGCGCTCCTTGCCGGCAAGGATAGAAAAGAAACATTTGTCTGCTCTTTACTTCTTTGGGTTTACGCGGCGTCCGTTCAAATCGAAATAGACTTTTTTCACCGGGAAGATCCCTTTGTACGAACGCACGGGCCGGATTCCGGTGGAACCGCAGGTCAAGAGAGAACAACCGCCGCTCGGATCAATTTCGCGGAGGCTCACCTTTTTGTAATAAGGAGTATCGCTATCCACGCGCATGAGCGCCGTGCCGTGTCCTTCCGTGATGGCAATTTTGGAATCCGAATAGGAGCAGCCGTCAATCGTCGCAGCGCCGTAAGAAGCACCCGGCCAAAGCGTTCCGTCATCATTCGCTTCGCCGACCTTTTCCCATTTACCGCCGCCCGTAGCTTCGCCGTTCGTCGTAGAATCAATCCACACTTCCAGATGAACGGTTGTGGAATTTAAGTTATACGCAATATACTTCATTCCTATCCAGCGGTCCGTGGGAAGCGTGCGGGAATTGTCCCAGAGCCGGGGCTGCACGCCTACATCACTTGCCGTGGAGCCGCTTGTATAATAGCTTCCGGGGTGCTTCAGTTCCTTTTCGAAATCCCATTTGCCATCATAGCGGAAACGCGCGTAATAAGTCGTCGCATTGCACAGATCGCCGTCCGAGCCGTGCGCGTTCGCCTGTGTCCGCACACCCATCACCATGCCGGAATAGTCCTCTCCTTTCTGCACGGACTTAAAATACGCGGTGAACTCCGTATTCAGGAAGAACTGTTTTTTATCCGCATAACTTTTCTGACTGTTGATGTGGAAGCGAGCGTCCGTCGCGACCATCTGCATCACGCCCTTGCCATCTATTCTGAAGGCGCCGGAAGGTTCGTCAGAACTATGATCTTCCGTCCAGTTGAGCGGATCGTGCGAATCTTCGCTCCAGTCCGAAAGCGTGTAAGCAGCACCGCCCGCCCAGTGCGCGGAATTCCACTCGACGGTTCCCGCCTTCGTGGGATAAAACTTCTGGACTCCGAATGTATCAAGGGCACTTTCCGCGGCTACGGCAAAACTCATGCACAGCGCAAGCGCACAGGCGGAACTGAATAATACTTTCATACCACACCGATCCTTTCAAAAGCACACCGTACGACCGCGCAGAAATGCATCTAGAAATATATGGCTTTCGCGGAGCGCAAGCACTGAACTGAATATGTTTTTTATATTGCAGTCCATGATGAAGCAAACCGACCGCGCAATCAGCTATTTTTCCATTGCGGCATTTTTTCTCATCCTGGGCGCAATCGCCTTCGGGATGTGGCGAGCGCAGCAGAATGCACTTGAACGCACCTACGTGGATTTTCCGGAGTTAGGTTCGCTCCAGACGGAAGACCCCGTCACGGACCGCGGATATGAAATCGGACACGTCGGCAAGGTGAAATGGCTTGGAAACGCGGCCCGCGTCGAAATTATATTCGACAAGCCTTACATACTCCGCGAAGGCACGAAATTCCGTGATGAGAGCTTCGCGCTGATGGGTCAGCGACGCGTGGACATCATCTACTCCAAAGAGGGCAGGACCGTCTCCAGGGATCACGTTTTCCAAGGGGACTTCGTTCCAGGGCTGACCGAAGCGCTCGGTACGCTCAAGAGCATCGCGGACCAGGCGTTCGCCGTGCGGGATTTAGCGCTCGCCATCGCCCGCGGCACGGATTCCACGCCGTCCGTCCCCGCAATGTTCAAGAGCACGCTCAGCAGGACGGATTCCGTAGTCACCGTGCTTGACAACGCGACGCGCAAGGCACAGCCTCAGATCAATGGCCTCCTGCACCAGACGGAACAGGCGTCTTACACAGTGATCGCCGCATCGGACGCGGCGGATTCGACAATCGGGGCGATCGAGCACAAGGCGGACTCCGCGGTCAAGGCCGCGGACAAGGCCATAGCCCAGCTTTCCGAAGCGGTCGCGCAGGCCGACAAAATCACGCGCAACCTCGAAACGGATTCCACCACCAAGGATCTCCTGTACACGAAGAATCTCGTGAACCAGACGGACAGCCTTATCGCGCAGCTTAACGCCCTGATCAAAGCAATCAACACCAAAGGCATTACGATGTACGACGAAAAAGGCAAAAAGGTGGACCTGATCACCTGGAAAGGAATGAACATCATAGGCAAGACAGCCCGCGAGAAAGCCCGCGAACGGGCGGAAAAAGCCAAGGGCAAGTGATAAATTTCGGGGAAAACCCCTTGACAGGAACCGCCACCTTGCTATATTTGGCACGTTCCTGCCAAACATTGCCTCATAGCTCAGTTGGTAGAGCCCGCGACTGTTAATCGCGTTGTCACTGGTTCGAGTCCAGTTGAGGCAGCTAAAAGACTCCGAGATGATCGGAGTCTTTTTTGTGCATTTTAAATTTGGACCCGAACCCCGAGGACCCGATGGAACCTGAACGCGCAGAAAACATTTACTGGGAAAGTTTCAAGACTTTCTTCAAGATAGGCCTGTTCACCATCGGCGGCGGCTACGCCATGATCCCGCTCATCGAGGCGGAAGTCATCGACAGAAAGAAGTGGATCGAAAAAGACGAATTCATGGACCTCCTCGCGATCGCCCAGAGCACCCCCGGCATCTTCGCCATCAACATCAGCATTTTCGTGGGCTACAAGCTCAAGAGGGTCAAAGGCGCAATATTCACCGCGTTCGGCACGGCGCTCCCCTCGTTCCTCATCATCCTTCTGATAGCCATGTTCTTCCACCAGTTCCAGGACAATAAGATCGTCGCCGCCGTCTTCCGCGGAATACGCCCCGCGGTCGTCGCCCTCATCGCCGTCCCCACGTTCAACATGGCGAGGAAAGCAAAGCTCGGACTGAAGACAGCCTGGATCCCGGCAGCCTGCGCGCTCCTGATCTGGCTCGTCGGAATCTCGCCCATCCTCATCATCATCCTCGCGGGAATCTGCGGATACTTCTTCGGCAAGCGCGGAGGAAACGGCAAATGAGCATCTACCTCACCCTCTTCGCCTCCTTCTTCCAGATAGGGCTGTTCGGGTTCGGCGGCGGCTACGGAATGCTTTCGCTCATCCAGCGCGAAGTCGTGTACAACCACGCCTGGATGAATTCCGGAGAATTCACGGACATCGTCGCCATAAGCCAGATGACCCCGGGACCGATCGGCATCAACTCCGCGACCTACTGCGGCTACACGGCGCTGAAGAACGCGGGCTACGGGCAGCCATACTGCGTCTTCGGCAGCATGACCGCGACCTTCGCCGTCGTCCTTCCCTCGCTCATCCTGATGATCCTCATCAGCATGTACTTCATGAAATACAAGGACCATCCCGCCGTGCGCGCCGTGTTCAGCGGACTCCGCCCCGCGGTCGTCGGGCTCCTCGCCGCGGCGACGCTGATGCTCATGACAAAGGAGAACTTCGGCTCCCCCGCGGAAGCCCCCGCCGGGTTCGCCCTGAGCATCGGGCTGTTCCTTGCGACATTCATCGCCACCAAGTTTTTCAAAATCGGTCCGATCAAGATGATCCTCATCTGCGGGCTCGTCGGGCTTTGCACAAGTTTGTTCTGAGCAAATC
>JBAYFD010000065.1:0-8728 GCA_041667365.1 Fibrobacteraceae bacterium
ACATGGCGCACCAATATCTGAAAATGATGTGGGAAGAAGAAAAGGCCAGGGCAGAAGCCGGCGATACCGTGTATTCGGACATCGGACATTACGTGAATATGCGCAATAAAAATTACACGTCCGTCGCCTGCGGTATAGCCTACAGCGCAGACAGTTCAAAAGCCTGGATCAATATCGATTTCTATGACTAGAGGACGGGCCGGACGCTTACTTGCGTTCGAGCTTGAGAAGCATCGCCTGGAGGGTTTCCTCCGCAGCGCTGCGGAACGTTCCCGTGCCAAGACTGCAGCTTTCGACCGGGGCGCTATGGTCGCTTCCCTTGAAAATGCGGATCACCGGATAGCCCTGTTCTTCTGAAAATTCAACGGCATAGCCCATATTGCAAAGTTTTTCTATCAAGTCGCGCATTGCGAGTCTCCTAATGATTGTTCAAATGGTTTGTTTCCCCTAAATTAACCAAAACCCCGGTAAAAAGCCAATTAAAAAAGAAGATCCGCGAAAAAATCATTATTTTTCCATCCGTGCTTGATTTTCATATACATATCGCCCGCTTGCCGGAACCTTTCGCCGTAAGTGACGCGCTCCTTGTCCGGGGTTACAAGGCCGTCATCGTATTCTGCTCCGCGCAGGAATGGGACACGGCGCCTGCGCTCCTTGAAAAATGGAGCGCAGCGGCGGCTCCGTGCTTCGGGCTCCACCCGATGGAACTTGCCGGAGTCACGGGTGATGAAATCAAGCGCCTCCGCGCGCTGTTTGAAAAATACCCGTCGGCCTACGTCGGTGAATGCGGACTTGACAGGCTGTTCCCCGGTTATGAACCGGGCGGCGCGCAGGATGCCGCTTTCCACATGCAGGCGGAACTCGCCCTGGAATTCAAAAGACCGCTGATGATTCATTGCGTGGGCGATTACCGCCGGATACTCGACGTTCTCGACGTGCTCCGGTTTTCACAGAAAAACGCCACGGCCATCTTTCATCGTTTCCGGGGTGATGCGGAAATTGTGCGCCGCGGGCTCGATCTTGGAGCTGTTTTTTCGATTCATTCGGATTCTATGAGAAAAGCGTCCACGAGGGACGCTCTCAAGCTGATTCCGAAGAACCGTCTACGTTTTGAAACGGATGCAGACGAATCCTTCGTGCCGATGTTCTTTCCGGGTTCCACGCCGAGTCCGTCTGAAGTTGCGGACAAACTCGTCGAGGAACTTGATAAAGTCCGTCAGCCCTTGGGGTAGAGCAGGTTCACGCCGCTGAATACGGCGCGCATGTTCGCCTTGAGCGTATCGCTCGAAACGCCTCGCCCTTCGACGGTCTTTCCGTTCGCGGAAAGCGTTATCCGGGAAAGCCCGCGCCCAGCCCAGAGCTTATCCGAATCCGGGACGACCAGCTGCTTGTACTTGATGAGTTCCACGGGGAGTCCGATTTCCTGCATCAGGAGAAGGCAGGCTTCGATCGGACCTTCCGCGGTCACGGACCGGTCGATCGCCATTCCGTCTTTCTTGAAGTGGAAGACGAACCGGTTTTCTTCGGGGACGACTTCCACGTTGTTGAAAATCAGGCGCCCGTTCACATTGCAGCGTTTTTCGCGGAAAATGTCGAGCACGCGTTCCGCGGAAAGCTCGCCTTCATTTTCGCTCACGGACTTGAGGATCGGCTGGAGTTCAGATGCCTCGTCGAGAGTCAAATGATAACCGAACTTGCTGATGATCTCATAGACCGCAGTGCGTCCGCTCTGGCTCGTAAACGAAATGGAATCGTTCTCGTGCCGTCCGATCAGGGAATAATCAATCGGACGATAGGCGCCTTTTTTCATGTTCTTCGTTTTGGCTGCGCCGTCCTGGTGAATGCCGCTCCGGTGCACGATTGCGTCCGCGCCGATCAGAGGCGCGCGGGAATAGATGTTCACGCCGGACCAGTGCGAAATGAGGAGCGCCGTTTCATAAATGCGCTCCAAGTGCAGCGGCGTCGGAACCCCTGAATTGTACAGCGCAACGGCGACTTCGTACAAATTCGTATTGCCGCAGCGTTCACCGAGGCCGTTCAGCGCGACTTCAAGCTGCGTTGCTCCGACAAAGAAACTTTCGACGGTGGCGGCGGTCGCCATGCCCAGGTCATTGTGGCAATGTACGGCGATGGAGATATTCTTCGGGAGTGCGTCCACGACCTGCTTCACCTGGTTCACGTACAGCATCGGATGGTAGCGTTCCACCGTGTTCGGCAAGTTGATCGTCGTCGCGCCTGCTTCCACTGCTGCTTTCAACACATCGATCACAAAGCCCATATTGTCCGCGCAGTCACCGAAATGCTCCGCGCTGTATTCAATGTCGCCTTTACCGCCCATCAACTTTTTGGCGAGGCTCACGCATTCGATGACGCGTTCCTTCACCTGCGCTTCCGTCATGTGGAGCACGTTCTCCATTGAGAGCTTGCTTGTGGCGAGGAATGTATGAATGCGGGGATGTTCCGCATACTGGATGGCGTCCCAAGCTTTCTGAATGTCGCCCGGAGTGCAGCGCGCGAGTGCGGAGACGACGACATTCTTCGCTGATTCATCGCCTTGCTTCGCCATTTCCGTGGTGAGCTTCGCGATGCCTGCACAGGATTCAAAATCCATTTCGGATGCGGCCGGGAAACCGACTTCCACCGCCTGCACGCCGAGTTTCAGAAGCTGGAGATAAACCTGTTCCTTTTCCGCATTGTTCCATGGTTTTGCGAGAGCCTGGTTGCCGTCGCGGAGAGTTACATCATAAAAGAAAGGCATTCGCTGTTTCACATCACTCATCTTTTTTCTCCTTTACCCGCCAACGATGACGCGCAAAGCCCGTAAAATAACGAAGCCCGCTTTCATCATTGAAGCGGGCCTTTGGAATCAACACTTAATGACCTCGCTTCAGGAGCGAATAAGAAGGAGGCCAAGAAGGAGATTCATGTTTAACATACATCTAATATAACATTTAGGATTCCGTTTGACAAGGGGGAACAGAAAAAGCCGTCCGGCAACGTTGCTGAACGGCTTTGAAATCGAAAAGAGTGAAAATCAGAGGAGCGCCATGGAGAAAACCATGACGAAAAGCGCAATGGTTTCCCCGATGCCGAGCACCATCAGATAGTTGACGAGGCCTTTCCCCGTTTCGCCGAGGGCGCTGCAGGCGTTCGCCGCGGCCTTGCCCACGTACCAAGCGGAAGCGAGCATGCCGATGCCGCCGAAGATCCCCACACCGAGGTATGCCGCCCAGTTTTCAGGGGCAACCGCGGCTTTACGCAGGATATAGCTCATCAGAAGCATACCGTAAATTGTCTGCGCAATGGGCGCGCCGACAAAGATCAGGAGCGTAAATAACGCGTTTTTCCCTTTGAGGTAAGCCTTTTTCCATGCGCCGATGGCGGCCATTCCGGCCGTGCCGCAACCGAGTGCGGAACCGACCGCAGCAAGCCCAAGCGATGCCGCCGCACCGAGCTTGCCTAGTGTAAGAAACATTTGTTGATCCATATCGTGCCTTCCCTGATGGATTACAGAACCATCATCGAGAACACCAGCACGAACAGGGCGACCGTTTCAACGATGCCGAGCACCATCAGATAGTTGACCATGCCTTTCCCTGTCTCGCCAAGGGCGTCGCACGCGACAGCCGCGTCCTTGCCCTGGAACCATGCGGAAGCCATGAGACCCATGCCGCCGAAGATACCCGCGCCGAGGCAGCCGCCCCAGTTAGTGAAGCCCGCAGCAGCGGCTTTGGAAAGAATGAAGTTCATCAGAAGCATGCCGTAAATCGTCTGGGAAATCGGAGCGCCGACGAAAACGAGCAATGTAAAAAGAGCACCCTTGCCCTGGGCATAAGCCTTTTTCCACATCGATATAGCGGCCATACCGGCCGTGCCGCAACCGAACGCGGAGCCGACGGCAGCGATGCCGAGAGCTGCGGCTGCGCCCATCTTTGCGAGAGTCACCATCGTTTGTTGATCCATATTGCTATTCCTCTTGTGTGGCGGGAATCCTCAGATTCCCTTGGTTAATTAATGCTTGTGTCTGGAGAAGGGTGAGAACGGGAATCCGCTCCACTGCAAGTCCAGTCCGTTTGAAAATTCCAGTGTATTGAGACGCACCGCATGCACGGCGACACCCATGATTCCGAGAGCGATGTTCAGCGCGTGTACAAAGAGAAGCACCAGCGCCGCAGCGAGTAGCCCGAACACGGACCCGAACAGCGGGGAGAGCATCTCGTTAAACGCTTCGGCGATTGCCGCGCCGGACATTCCCACGGCGAAAAGACGGATGTAGCTAATCACGTCCACGAAGTTGCTCACGAGGTTCAGGGCAAGCATCGGAATGGAAATCCACTCTTCCTTGAGCTTGCTCGGCGGAACCGAGAACAGCACGAGGAGCGTGACACCGGTAATGAACAGCGGAAGCATGACCTTCGGCATCGCTATCTGGAGCACCATGTAATTCGCAAGGAAGAACATGCACCAGGTGGTGCAGAGCCAGCCGAGCTGCGCGAGCGCGACGGTGCTTTTCTGCTGAATCTTGACTTTGATGTTCCAGATGTGCGCGATGGAAAGATGCACGACGCCGATGCAGAAGCAGAACTGCTGCACATGCAGGGAATCGCGGATCCAGAGCATCGCGGTTTTGATCCATACCGGAGTCCAGGCGTAATTCGTGAGGTCGAGGTAATACGTCCAGTGCGCGACATCCGGCTTGAGCCCGAGGTAACTTGCATTCAGGATTCCCCAGAAGATGGTCGCACCGCTCATGAGCTCCATGAAGTGGAACCCTGCAGAGGATGCGTCCGGCATCTTTTTGCGGGCATAGAGAGTCACCGCGAGGAACAGGAGACCATAGACGGCGTCCCCCACGATCATCGCGAAGAACAGGCTGAAAAAGCAGAGGAACACCGCCGAGACATCCACTTCGCGGTACCCAGGCGAAATGCCGATGATGTCGTAAAGGAACTTCATAGGTGCGGTCGCGGGTTTGAACGCGAGGAGCGTCGGCACGTCATCGTCATCAGCGGGGTCTTCTACCTGAATGCCCCAGCCGTATTGCTTCGCTGCGCGCTGTAGTTCATCGACGCGGGGCGCGGGGCAAAATCCCTTGACGGCGGAGACCGTCGTGGAGGAAAGCATCCCTGCGGCGGCTTCTTCGAATGTGCAGTCGTCCACGGCTTCTTCGAAGCGATTCCTGAGGGCTTTCTTCTGCGAGGAAAGTTCCGCGAGGCGCTTCTCCACGTTCACGAGTTCCGCGTGCGCATCATTTTTCGTTTTGCGGATTGCGGCAATGGAATGCGGCGGAAGCGGAAGGTTCGCGTAGTTGCCTTTCACCTTGACGGGTTCCGTTCCGCGGTTCACCACTGCGTAGCAGTCGCCGCCGGCGTTAGAGCCGAACGGGAAAAGCAGACCGTCCCCATCGACGGAGAAAGGCTTGCCATGTTCGGATTCATAAAGGCGCACGTATACGCCGCTCTTCTCCAAGGCAGCGACGGATTCCGGGTCAAGGTTTCCGAAAACTTCATACTGTGCAAGGCTCGCTTCCGCCTGCGTGATGGAATCCTCGGACTCCTTGCGGGCCGATATGAGTTTCTGAATTTCACCGACGAGCGCATCTCCGGATTCCGCGGGAACGGCTTGTACCGTGCCCTTGGGAACTTTGTCCGGAATGACTTCGATCGCCTTCTGCACGCGGCTCATTTCACTGCGGGCAGCGTTCAGCGTGGCTCCTGCCGGAGCCTGCAGCGGTGTCAGGTGCATTATACCCATCGTACGGAGGGCTTCCAGAGTTTCCGCTTTTGCGGAAGAAAGGCAGAGCACCGTCACCTTTTTCATTGGAGTGATCATACGGCAACTCCTTCTTCTTCGGCGATGCGGGCCTGGGACTTGCTTTTCGCGAGCTTGGAGCGCGCGACGCCCGAAATCTGCTGATCGCTTAAGAAAATATTGATGACGCGGATGTTTTCCTTCGCTTCCGGTATCTTGACTTTTTCGAACAGATTCACGCGTTGGCTCGTCGTGCGGAGTTCTTCGGAAAGAAGTTCGTACTGACGTTCGAGCACGCGGCGCTCGAGGCGAAGCGAGATGAGCTGCTGAAGTCCGCGGATACCGTCATCGATCCACACCGGAGTCTCGAAGAGATCCGGAATGGTGATGTTGAAGTCTACGCCGTTAAAAATCGGGATGTCCACGCCGGCGATGTTGCCTTCGCCCTGGCGGACTTCCTTCACGGAAATGTATTTCGCCCAGTCCACGGGATCGGCGTACAGCCTGATCCACGGGGTCATCTCCTTGCGGAGCGCGTCCTCTTCCCCGCGTTTGTCCATCACCTTTGCCTGGAGCGTGCGCATCTCGAGCTGGAGCTGCTGCTTCTTCAGTTGAAGCGTGGGCAAATAACGCTGGAAGCGCTTCAGCGTGTCGCGCTGCGCTTTCAGGGCGTTTTTTGTGAACTTGACCTTCGCCATCGACTACCCCTTCTTGGGCCAGTATTGCTTGATCATCTTCGACGGAATGCCCGTCTCTTCAGGTTCAAAGCAATCGGCGAGAATCGTCCAGCCCAGGTCTAGCGCTTTTTCAAGAGGAATGTTGACCGAGAGGTCCATCATTTCCTTCTCGAAGCGTTCACCGTATTTCAGAAGTTTCTGGTCCCAGTTGCTCATGCGGAAGCCCATGGACTGCTTTTCGAGCGTTTCCTTGTAGCTTGCGTAGAGCTGAATCATCGTGTTCATGATGGTGCGGTGATCCGGGCGGGTTTTGCCGTTTACCTGCTGTTTGAGGCGGGAAAGCGAACCGAACGGTTCGATGCGCCCTTTGCGGAGGTAGAACTGACCTTCGGTGATGTAACCGGTGTTGTCCGGAACCGGGTGCGTCACGTCATCGCCGGGCATCGTTGTCACGGCGAGAATGGTGATGGATCCCGAACCTTCGAAGTCCACGGCCTTTTCATAGCGGCTCGCGAGCTGGGAATAAAGGTCGCCGGGGTAACCGCGGTTCGACGGAATCTGTTCCATCGTGATGGCGATTTCCTTGAGGGCGTCGGCGAAGTTCGTCATATCCGTGAGGAGCACGAGCACGTTCTTGCCGCGGGTGGCGAACTGTTCCGCGACGGCGAGCGCCGCATCCGGAACGAGCAGGCATTCCACGATCGGGTCGGACGCCGTGTGGACGAACATCACGGAACGGGACATTGCGCCGTTCTTTTCGAGGATTTCCTTGAGGTAAAGGTAGTCGTCGTTCTTGAGGCCCATGCCGCCGAGGACGATGACATCCACTTCGGCCTGGAGGGCGATGCGCGCGAGGAGCTGGTTGTAAGGCTCGCCTGCAACGGAGAAAATCGGGAGCTTCTGCGAACTGACGAGGGTGTTGAACACGTCGATCATCGGAATGCCCGTGCGGACCATCTTGCTTGGAATGATGCGCTTTGCGGGGTTTACCGACGGACCTCCGATGGGAATCGGATTTTCTTCAATCGCTGGGCCTTTGTCACGGGGAACGCCCGCGCCCGTGAACACGCGCCCGAGGAGGGCTTCGCTGAACGGGATCTCCATCGGCTTTCCGAGGAAGCGCACCTGCGAATCCGTGGAAATGCCGCGGGCGCCGGCGAACACCTGAAGGTCCACTTTGTCATTATCGATGCGGATGACGCGAGCGAGCGAAGTGCCCTGGCCGCTCGTCACCTGAGCGAGTTCCTGATAAGAAACGCCTTCCGCCTTGACGGTGATGACGCTTCCGGCGATGCGTTCGATGCGATGATAGACCTTATACATTGCTGGAGACCTCCGCGATGGACTTGAAGATCTCCGATTCGAGATCCTTGAATTCCTGCGACTGGAACGCGACGCGGTTCCAGTCCTTCGTCTTCTGCGTGAGTTTCAGGAAGAACCCGCGCGCTTCGTCCTTCGTCTTGAAAGTCATCGCGGTCTTCAGAATCTGAGAAACCTTGGCGAATACGTACTTCTGGCGCTCGGCCGGACACGCCGTGTCGATATCGTTGTACGCATCCTGCTGAAGGTAGACTGCATCCAGATATTCGGACTTGAGGTAAGTCACGAAGTCATCCATCGAGGTGCCTTCCTCGCCCACGACTTTCATCATCTGATTTACTTCACCGCCATGTACGAGCACGTCGCGAGCTTCCTTGACGAGTTTCGCGTCGATGAAGCCTTCATACTTAGACCAGGAATCCAGGGGGTGAATCGCCGGAAAACGGCGCTGATCAGAACGTTCACGGGAGAGACCATGGAATGCGCCTACGACTTTCAGCGTCGCTTGAGTCACCGGTTCATCAAAGTTGCCGCCCGCCGGGGAAACCGTACCGCCGATGGTCACGGAACCGAGCTTGCCGTCCTTAAGGCGCACCACGCCGCCGCGTTCGTAGAAACTTGCAATCACGGATTCGAGGTAGGCCGGGAACGCTTCTTCGCCCGGAATTTCTTCCAGACGTCCGCTCATTTCGCGCAGGGCCTGCGCCCAGCGCGAAGTGGAATCCGCGAGGAGGAGGACGTTGTAGCCCATCTGGCGGTAATATTCGGCGAGGGTTACGCCGGTATAGACGGACGCTTCACGTGCGGCCACAGGCATTGAGCTCGTGTTGCAGATGATGAGCGTACGTTCCATAAGAGTCTTGCCCGTGCGCGGGTCGATGAGCGCAGGGAATTCGCGGAGCGTTTCCACGACTTCGCCCGCGCGTTCGCCGCACGCGGTGATGATCACGATGTCCACGTCGGAGTAGCGGCTCTGAAGC
>JBAYFD010000066.1:0-8713 GCA_041667365.1 Fibrobacteraceae bacterium
AGGTTGCCGGAGAACGCATAGTCCCTGGAGCTCGCGTAGTTGTGGGCGCCGAAGGAAAGCGTGAAACGGTTGGAGAGCGGCTTCTCGATGTAGAACGCGCCGAGGACGTCTTTCACGTGATCGTTCGCATCCGCGAACTGCGTATCCTGACGGTTGTGGATGTATTCCGCTTCAAGGATGATGCGGTAGTCGCGCGGTGTGAACAGGAGACCGCCGGTGATCGGGGTGACTATGTCATTGTCGTGCATCGTCGTCCTGCCGCCCGGAGTCGTGGTGGTGAACGAGCCGGTGATGCCGATGTCCATGACGGCGCCTTCGAGGAAGAGGTAGGCGACGTCCTGAACGAGGGGAACTTTGCCCTGGAGCGAAATCGTATGGAGGATGTCGCTGTTGGAATCATGCACGCGGTCGAACACATTTGTGCGATAGCCGAGGTCGAGGTCAAGCTTCTCGATGCTCGCGAGCTTGCGGAAGTGGAACATCAGGCGGAGGTCGCCTTTGTTCAGGTGAGATTCCGTGCTTACGAACGCTGCTTCGGCGGAGAAGCTCTCGTTCGCGGTGAGGCCGAACTGCAATGCATTTTCGGAATTCGCGCCGGACTTGTAACCTTTGTAGTAACCGTCCACGTAATTGCCGAAGTAGTCGCCGTTCTTCTGCGTGAATTCCCAGCGGCCGAGCTGGAAGCTCAGATACTGGTTCACGTTCTGCTTCGCCCATGCCTCGTGGACTTCGAAGAGATCGCGGTATTCATATTTGTCGATGGAATCCTGACGGACGTGGTATTCGTTGCCCTTGAGGTCGCCCGGATACATCCACACGAGGACTTTGCCGTTGAAGTTATTGGACTGCGTCACGAACGCGAGGTTCGCGCGGCCCCACCATTCGTCGAAGTTGTCTCCGCCGACATCGGTTTCTTTGTTCCAGAGAGTCTTTTCCGCCTGGATTTCAAAGCTCGCGTTCACGTCGAACACGTACTGGCCGGCGGCGAACAGGGGCTGCTTCTTTTTCTTGGCGGGCACGCTTCCCGGGGCGGCCATCGAGTTGTCTTCAGCGGGAGCAGCAGCGACGGACTTGGCTTCTTTTGCCTTGGGGGCCTGTGCCTTGGACGAATCCTTTTCCGCGACTTTCGCAGTGTCCTTCGCAACCGGAGCGGCTGCGACCGGCGTCACTGGAACGGTCGTGGCGGAATCCGTCTTGACTTCCGCGACTTTCGCTGTATCTTTCGCTGGGGCGGGAGCTGTTGCCTGCGTTGCCGGAGCTGCCTTGGCGGTATCCTTCACTGCGGGGGCGACCTGTGTGGCCGGGGTCGCCGTGGCCTGCGCCGCAGGCGCGGCGGCTGTCGCCGGAGCGGTCTGAGCGACCGGTGTCGCCGGAGCTTGCGCCGTGGCTGTGTCTGCTGTGGCCGGCGTCGCTTCAGGGGCGGCGAATAGACCGGTGGCTGCAACTAAAGAGACGAGGAAAATTTTCTTCATTGTGATCTCCTTGATAACGGCTTAATGTTAGTAAAAAAAACGATATGGTCAAAGAAAAGACAAACCGCTCCTTACAAAAAAATTAACTTATGGACAATGTCGTGGTTTAAAATCTTTGAAAAATCGCAAAAAGGCGCCTTTTGCGGAGTCTGCCTGTGAAACGCATCGAAAATGCACGTCTGCTTTACCTCGATCAGGGACCTGTGGAACGCCTTCTCGAATTCCATGCGGACTATTATCCATTGGTTTCCGCGGTATTAGATCTCGTTTACGGGAAGAACATCCAAATGGTTGCGAGCCCCGTGACGCTTCATTCCATTTGCACCCGCGCATTTTCCAAGGGGAACGCCGTGCTCGCGCGCGAGTACCGGGAATTTTTCACGCGCTCCCGCCATCTCGTTCTGCGCGACGTGGATGCGGAGATAGCGCTTTCCGCCGCCGAGTTCCGCGCGAAGCACCGACTCGGGGTGGAGGAGTCCCTTTCGCTTGCGACCGCTTTCGTGACCGGCGCGGACGTCGTATTCACCGAGCATGAATCCTGGAAGAATTATCTGGACAGTGAAGTCATCACCCTGGACGACCTGCGGAACGAATGATTTGCGTATAAAGTAAATGACGAAATTCAGAGTCCTGTCCGCTGTCCGAAGTGAAAATAGGGAACAACTGACATCTGAGGAGTTGCCATAAATGGCGCAAAAAACATCTCTACGGAAACTTACTGATTCTTGCGGGCAGTGCCGCCCCAAAAAGCATTGACAGCGTTGTAGATGAAAAAGCGAATCGGCCTTCCATCGGCGGGCATTGACGGATTGAAAAGTTGTGAAACAGATCTTAAAAGGCGTATTGAGCATCAAGAAGCGCCGATGCCGGGGTATTCGAAGGAAAAAATATCGGCGTCAGGAATTCGAAATTGAACCCCCAATGCTCGTTGATGTCATAATTCAGTCCGCCCACGATCTGAATCGCTTGCGGAGCTCCGCCGTTTGCGGCGATGTTCGCGGCGATGCCTCCGATTCCGTGCCAATGGGTTCCGCCCCAATGTCCCAGCAAAGGAAGGCGGATAAAGGAATAGTTGCCGAAGGAATCGTATTGCAGACTGATTTGCATGTATTGTTTCCGACTTTCGCTCAGATAGATTCGAGCCCCGGCGCCCACGTCCAGCAAGCCCAGCTCACCGAAAAAACGTACCCTGGATTTTCCTGGATCTGTCGCGTTTCCTTCCGGCGATTTGACCTCTGTGGATTTTTTTGCGCTTCCGGGGGCGTTCTCTTGGGCTACGCAATGTAGCGTCAAGCAAAGGATAACCGCGACGATATGTACATGCTTCATATAAACTCCAAAATAAAAAAGCTTAAATTTAGTTTTTCTTTGGGGAAAACAAGAAATCCGATTGGGCTATCGACCATAAAGGCAAGAATGGGGATGGCGGCATTATACATGAGCAGTGCGCGTATTTCGGTGCCTGATTGAATCGTATGGAAAGATGCGGGCGAGCCCAATGAATGCATCCGGACAGCTGCAGCTTGTGCTGAAAGCCTGCGCTTGCCGAGCCGTGTATCGACCGGTCTCTGCAGACTGCAATTTCCAAATATGTTGAAAATGTGGAAAACCCGCCGAAGGTCGTGAAACCATCATCTTATGGGTACCTCTAAAAATTGCTTTGGTGAAGTGAAATTGTCAAGAACCGAGCAAGAGCAGGAACGAGAAGTGGCCAATACTGGCGGTATTGGTCATCTTTGAGTGACGAACTCCTCAGGAGAGGATATGTCTCCGTATTCAAGCAAAGCTTGAACGGAGACATCATATTGCGATGTGTTATTGACAATATCATAAAAATGAATTTTTAGAGGTACCCTTATGTTGTTATATTGAGCATGCCGTTTCAAAATCAGATATAAATGAAAGTGGAGCAAATATTATGATTGAATACAGGTTGTTTAAAAAAGAAGAATTGAAAAAATGTGCTGAGATCTGTGCCGGAGCCTATTTGGACTATGAGTATTTCAGTATATTTGTCAAGAACAAAAAGAAGCTTTTTGATTTTATTTTGGCGATCATGCGGACGGCATTGAATGCGGGTTATAAAAAACAGGTTGTTTTGGTTGGCATTGAGCAAGAACAAATCGTATCGGTGGCGCAACTGAAAAAGCCGAATACTAAGGAGCTTTCCTTTTGCAGTTGTATTTTGTCTGGAGCGCTGAGAATTTTTTTCGCTGGTGGCGTGAAAAATGCTGTAGAATGGTTGAAAATGTCCGAGGCTTCAGAACAGGCTTGTCGCCGAATTCCCGAGCCTAGGTGGTATTTGAATTCTTTTATTGTGGCAAAAGATCATCAGCGCGAGGGAATAGGCAGCTCCATGCTTCAGAATTGCGTCATTCCTTATATTGCGAATCATGGCGGCGGTCCGTTGACGTTAGTGACTAATTCGGAAGAAAATTCCGAATTCTACAAAAAGAACGGATTTGCCGAGTTCTGTTTTGAACACCTGTTTTATATGAATACGGAGCTCGGAAATTGGAGCTTTAAAAAAGAGATTCCGAGCTCTGTCTAATGACCGTTTTCTTTGGTTATCCAAATCTTATAGTGGCATCAAAATTTGAGACAGAAAAGCGTTTTCTTAGTTGAATTTCAAAGCTGAATTCAACGATGGAAAAAAATGACGGACAGGACCGATAAACCGGCAAGCAGCAAGGGTTCGATTAACGAGACTTCGCCCAGATGCCGCAGAGCGCTTGACGATGATTTCAAAACAAAAGTGGTCATGGACCTCTAGTCAATGGAATAATCAGTTTGTCGGGAACGCGAGCCTGGTGTTCAGCGGATCTGAAAAGGAAATGCACGAAATCGAGAGACCCGCGGAGAACGGGACGAATTCCATGGGTGTATCGGCAAAAAGGGCATGGATCTCGAATTCTTAAAAAAATTGCAGGAAACCGGACTTGATTTGAAGAAGCCGTCCGTGGGCCCTAGCCGAAATAAGCTAAGGCAACTTTTATCACAGGCCCACCATTTTGCAAAGGATGCGTGCTCTGATAGAGGGTTGATGAACTTCATACGGAAGCTAAGAATGGAGCCACTTCACAGGGAGCCATTTTTCCGTTCAGGTGATTTCAGGATTATATCCGGTTCAATTGACAAAACTCGTTTTGTTGAAATGCGCTGCGGATTACTGCGTCCTTTTCCCCTTCCCCGTTGAACTTAACTACATTTTCCGCGTAAAATTTTTGGAGTTACCGATGTCTAAGTACTACCCTGTGATCGGCCTTGAAATTCATTGTCAGCTCGCTACCCGCACCAAAATGTTCTGCGGCTGCGAAGTCGAAGTCAACACGGACCCGAACAAGCACGTGTGCCCCGTCTGCCTCGGCATGCCCGGCGCCCTTCCCGTCCCGAACAAGAAGGCCGTGGAATACGCCATCCGCCTGGGGCTCGCGCTCAACTGCGAGATCGACCTGAACGCGATGTGGACCCGCAAGAACTACTTCTACCCCGACCTTCCCAAGGGCTATCAGATCACGCAGACCGGTGGACTTCCGATCTACGACCACCCGATTTGCAAAAAAGGCTGGATCGAAGTCACGCGCAGTGACGGCGAGGTCAAGCGCATCGGCATCACCCGCATTCACATGGAAGAGGACGCAGGCAAGCTCATCCACGACCTGAGCCCCACGGAAAGTCATTTCGATGCGAACCGCTGCGGCACGCCGCTCTGCGAGATAGTCACCGAACCGGACATCCGCAGCCCGGAAGAAGCCGTCCTCGCGCTCCAGAAGATCAAGCAGATCCTCGAATACACGCAGGTCTCCCACGCGAACATGGAAAATGGCAACATGCGCTGCGACGGCAACATCTCGCTCCGTCCTTCCGAGGACGCCCCGTTCGGCACCCGCGCGGAAATCAAGAACCTCAACAGTTTCACCAACCTTGAAAAGGCGCTCAACGCCGAAATCATGCTCCAGACGGTCACGCTCGACGCGGGCCGCGAAGTCGAGCAGTGCACCAAACGCTATGACCCGAACGCGGACAAGACGATCGTCATCCGCCGCAAGGAAGACGCGAACGATTACAAGTACTTCCCCGAACCGGACATGGTGCGCCTCGTGACGGACCCTGCGTTCGTCGAAGAAATCCGCAGCACGCTTCCCGAACTCCCGGATGCGCGCCGCAAGCGTTTCGTCGCGGATTACGACGTCACGGAATATGACGCGCACGTCCTCACCATCGACCGCGACGTGAGCGTGTGGTTCGACGCCGCTGCGAAAAAATGCAAGAATCCGAAGATGCTCGCGAACTGGGTCATCTCGGAGCTTCTGCGCGAAGTGAAGGACCTCGAAGGCGGTTTCTCCGCCGTCAAGATCAAACCGGAACAGCTCGCGGAACTCGTGAACATGATCGTCGCGGACACCATCAGCGGCAAGATTGCGAAGACGGTTTTCGCGGAAATGTTCAAGACGGGCGATGATCCGCAGAAAATCGTCAAGGACAAGGGCCTCGTGCAGATCACCGACACTGGCGCGATTGAAAAGATCGTGCAGGACGTCATCGCCGCGAATGCCTCGCAGTTCGCTGAATTCAAGGGCGGCAAGGTCGCGCTCAAGGGATTCTTCGTCGGTCAGGTGATGAAGAAATCCGGCGGCAAGGCGAATCCGGGCCTCGTGAACCAGATTCTGGACAAACTCGCCAAGGGCTGATGTGAAATTCACCGGGGCGCTTCCGCACTTTGCATTCGCGTGCCTCTGCGCGTTCGCGCTCCTGTGCGCGGCTCCCGTGAAATCACACGCCGTCGACGCCTATGATTCCGCAAGCGTGAATACGCTCAATATGACGGATGAAGAAGTGAACGCTCTCCTCGTGGACAGCACCAAAGTCAAGGACGATGGCCCGACACTGGAACAGCGCCACGAGGACGAACAGCCGCAGTATGTGAAACGCGAATACAATCACCGGCAACAGGTGATCGTCGGCGGCGTCATCATGCTGTGCGTCGCACTCGTGATGGTGATGATGAACAACTACAACCCTACGCGCTGATCCAGCCGTCGGAGTCCTGCTCCAGTTCCTTCTGTTCCTTTGTACGCGCCGCTTCCCACACGCGCATCTGCGCGATGAGCTTTTCTTTCAGAAGTTCCACTCCGATTCCTTCCTTGGCGCTGATGAGCAACGCTTCGGGGTAGTTTTCACGGAGTTCCGCGCGACGGGACTCGTCCACGCTTTCCGTTTTGTTGAACGCGAGGATGCGCGGCGTTTCCGCAGGGACGATTCCCTCGAGCGTCTTGTGCGTCACTTCGAGGTGTTCCTTGTAATCCGGCGCGGTCGCGTCGACGACTTCGAGGATGCAGTTTGCGTGGCTCGCGACGCCGAGCGTGCTTTTGAACGTCTCGATCAGATCGTGGGGGAGCTTGCGGATGAACCCGACCGTGTCGGAGAGGATGATGCTTTCACCTTCGCCCACGTAGAGCTTGCGCGTGGTGCTGTCGAGCGTCGCGAAGAGCTTGTCCTCGACGTACACGTCCGCTTTCGTTAATTTGTTTGTAAGCGTGCTCTTGCCCGCGTTCGTGTAGCCGACGATTCCCACGTGGAAAATGTCGTTCCGGTGTTCCGCCTGGCGTTCGCGGGCGTTTTCGATCTTGTCAAGTTTCTTCTTGAGTTCCTGGATGCGCTTGTGGATGGTGCGGCGGTCCGTTTCGAGCTGCGTTTCGCCCGGACCCTTGGTCCCGATGCCGCCGTTGTGCTGACGGCAAAGGTGCGTCCACATGCCGGTGAGGCGCGGGGTGAGGTACTGGAGCTGCGCGACTTCCACCATCAGGCGGCTCTCCGCGGTTTTCGCGTGCTTCGCGAAGATGGCGAGGATGAGCCCCGTGCGGTCGAGGACCTTGATTCCAGGGAGGCGTTCTTCGAGATTCCTCACCTGGGAACCGGAGAGGTCGTCATCGAAGATGAGCGTCGTCGCATTCTGCGTTTCGAGCGCCGTCTTAATCTCTTCGACTTTGCCTTCGCCGATGAGCGTTGCGGGACTGAACGCCTGCACGCGCTGGAGGAAGGTCTGAGCGACTTCCGCGCCGGCGGTGTCCGCGAGGCGGTGGAGTTCTTCGAGACGTTCCTGGGCGAGCCAGGGACGGACTTTGGGCGTGGCAATCCCGACGAGGATGGCGCGTTCTGTTTTAAGTGCGGTATCTATAGGCATGAAATGACCTCGTGAAATTTGTATGGAACGATCACGGCGTTCTGCCGTGCGTGAATGGCTTTGTTAACGGGATGCCTGAATCATGATTTTATACCGCCTTGGTTGGCGGGAATATAGAAAGAGAAATGTCGGTCTGACTTAATTTAGAACAGTCTATTACCAAAATACGGGTGTAAGTGCAGCTTTATGGGTTGTCCCATTTTCAATGAGGTTCAGTGGATGGCTCGCGGGCGACGATTGTTTTTTCGCTTTTTGTTCAATGCACCGAATTTATGCGGAATAAGCCGTTTTTGAATTCACAAAAAGTATTTCTAGTCATAGGGCGCATAAGTGCTAATGCAGAAACGCATTATATCGTTTTGTATGTGATTTTTTACTTTGCTTGTACTTTTGAAAATAAAGCGTGCGATTGCTATTGACAAATAGGTTCTCTGCGCTTATATTGGACACGAGGCGGGACGAGATGTTCTTTATCCGTAATTTTATATTTCTCCTTCTGGCGGGTGTGTCTGTCATATCTTTTGCGGACGAAGGCCTTCCGATACAGCTGTATAGTGAGCGTCATCGCACGGAATGGAACTGGGTGGAGTATCGCATCTCTTTGACCAATCGGTCCGGCACTCCCATATTGAACCCGGAAATCCGCTATTTTGCAGAAAATTCATTTATACAGTATTGTGAAAATCATGTAAATGACGTGAACTGCAGCGCCACCAGGTATGGTGATTATGCGAGAGACTCTGTCTTGACCGTTGCCGTGGATAATGTGGATGGACCTTTGGCGGTGACCTCGTCCGTGTTTCCGGACTGGAAATACACTGTAATGAAGTTCAAAGGAACTGGGTTGCTTTATCCGGATCGGACGGTGCGAATTAATTTCAGGGTATACAGGAAGGACTGGACCCGCTGGGATTCCAGCAGGGACTGGTCGTACCAGAAGGACGCCGGAGTCGTCGAACCTAATTATTTCATGGCGGTCTACGATGCGTCCAGTACCTTGCTCTGGGGGAACGACCCCACGAACGGGAAGCGAAATTCCGACGTAGTGCTGTGGAGC
>JBAYFD010000067.1:0-8569 GCA_041667365.1 Fibrobacteraceae bacterium
CGGATAGTTTCAGCGACAGAGCCGGAAAAAGCCCCGCCCATGCCGTCGAGAGCAAGAAGTTCATCCGCGAAACGACAGGCATAATCAATATTATGCGTGCTCGCGATGACAGCGGTATTCCGCTCACGGGCGAGCGTCCGAAGAAGCCTGAAAAGAGCGAGCGTATGCGGAACGTCAAGGAACGCCGACGGTTCGTCGAGGAGCAGGACTTTCGAGCGCCCCGCAAGCGCGCGGGCAAGGAATGCGCGGGCGCGTTCCCCGTCGGAAAGCGTGCAGAGTTCCCGGCCGGAAAGGTTTTCCACACCGGCGTCGCGCAATGCGTCGCGGACAGCGGCTTCATCCTCCGCAGTCCGGGAATCCAGAAATCCGGAATACGGAATGCGTCCAAGCGAAACGAACTCCTGAACGGATAATCCGCGCGGAACGGAAACGAGCGTAAAGACCACCGCAAGGAGCTGCGCCCGTCTGCGCGCCGGAATGGAAAGCAGCGGAAGCCCGCACAGCGCGACTTTCCCGGAAAGCGCCGGCACAAGGCCGGAAAGCGTGCGGAAAAGCGAACTCTTCCCGGAACCGTTGGGGCCGACGAGGCAGACGAACTCCCCCGCGGCGAAGTTCAGACGTTCCATCGAAAAGAGCGGCTTCCCGTAACCGACGCTCAGATTCTCCGCTTTTAAAAGAATCTCAGCCAAGGAAACCTCCCGCACGGCGACCGCGACCGGAAAGAAGCACCCAAAGCATCGCTGGCACGCCCAGAAGACTCATCATCGCATTCAGCGGAATGCCGGGGATGAATCCGGCGAGAAGAGCAAGGACGGCGCCCGTGAGCATGCACGCCGGAATGAGCACGCGGTGATTCGACGTGCGGAAAAGGGCATAAGCGAGATGGGGCACGGCAAAGCCGAGAAAGCCGACCGGTCCGCAATAAACGACAGTTCCCGCGGCAAGAAGCGCGGCTCCGCAAAGGGCGAGGAAGCGGTACCTGCGCACGGGAAGGCCGAGCGACGCCGCAAAATCATCGCCGAGGCGGGCGGCGTTCAGATACCGGACGCAGGGAACTATGCAAAGGAAACCGGCGGCGAGGACAGCGGCAAACCGCGGGACATCCGGAAGCGTAAGCCGCGAAAGCGAGCCCATCCCCCAGAGCACATAACCGCGCAGGGCTTCCGCATCGCTCATCGTGATAAGCACGGAAACCGCGGCATCGACGAAATACCCGAGCATAATGCCCACGATGAGCAGCGAGACCGGGGATTCCAGAAATTTGGAACAAAATAATATAACCGCGATGACGCCGAACGCGCCGAGCGCCGCCGCAGGAACTATTCCGAAAGAGGACGCGCCCCCGCCGACGAGAAGCACGATCGCCGCGCCCAGTCCGGCTCCGGCGTTCACCCCAAGCACGGAAGGACCGGCGAGGGGGTTCCGGAACACGCTCTGCAGCACAAGTCCGGAAAGGCCGAGTGACGCGCCTGCAAAGACGGAGGCGAAAGCATGCGGCACGCGGAGCTCCATTATAATTTGTACGGTATCCGGATCCGCCACCCCCGGATGCAGCAGAGCGGAAATGACCCCGGCGGGAGCGATTTCCACCGGTCCGATAAATAAAGACACCGCTGTTAAAAGAACGGCAAGGAAGAAGAGGGCGACGAGACCGAGCGCCGGACGCCGCATACTGGCCCTACTTCTGCGTGGAATTCAAAACAGGTTCCGCTTCAGGGGCGGATGACTTCTGGCGCAGATAAATCTCCGGAGCGACCTTGCCGAAGCCCTGCAGGGCGTTCAGCCAGTTATCGTTCAAGTCGCGGAATTCAAGCTTGGTCAGATGATAGGAGAGCTTGTCGCCGGAAATTTTGAAATGAATGAAATCCCAGCGGACGACCTGGCGGTCCTTGAACACTTCGCGGCTCACGATCATGGAGTCGTTGTCAAAGCGGTAACGGGCATGGAACTTGTATTCCCCGGTCATCTGATAGCGGCCGGAATCCGAATAGGTGCGCGTCGTCCCGTAAAGCGTATCGTTCATGCCGAAGCGGAGCTCCGCATCGAGGAACGCGTGGCCATGCTCCTGAATGGGAGTGCGCCATGTTCCGACGATGATGGATTTCATCTTCTTCTGATATACGGTGTCCACTTTCCAGGTATCGAAATTCCGCTTGTCATAATTCGCGCGGCCTACGTACTGACCGGCGTTGAGCAAGGTGCGGAGGCTGTCCGACTTTGACTTCGCGTCGTGATCCGTCTTCCGCACCGCGGCGGAATCCTCGCTGTCGCGGGCAAGCGCCGCGGAAATGGAATCCAGCTTAGCCTGAACGGCGAGGCCCAGATCAGCCGGACCGTGAAGCACGGACAGATTTTCGGCGGAATCGCCGGACGGCGCCGTCGCTGCGGGCTTTGCAAAAGGAATAGCCGTGGAAGCAGAATCCGCGGCAGCGAAACTCAACGAACAGACACAGCCGAGAAAAAGAATGCAAATACGATTCAAGTGCAACCTCTTTTATATCTGTAAATTTAGTTAAAGGGGTTTACAATCGTACAAAGGGATCCCCGCGGAAAAAGTAAATTTGGGCCATGATCGATTACCGCCAAGTCCCCAGCCCCTGTTATGTGCTCGAAGAATCCCGTTTACGCAAAAATCTTCAGCTTTTGCGCCGCATACAGGAAAAAACCGGCGCGAAAATCATCTGCGCGCTCAAAGGCTACAGTATGTGGAGCACCTTTCCGCTCGTCGGGGAATACCTCGCCGGAGCGACGGCCTCCAGTCTAAACGAAGCGCTCCTCGCACGCGGAGAAATGAACAAAGAAGTCCATGTATTCGCCCCGGCCTATACGGAAGAGGATATCGACGGCATTCTGGACGCGGCGAATCACATCACGTTCAACAGCTTCAGCCAGTGGGTCCGTTTTAAAGACAAGACGCTCGCGAAGCACGTGAGCCCAGGCATCCGCGTAAACCCCGAATTTTCAACTGTGGGCACGGATCTCTACAATCCCTGCGGCAAATACTCCCGCCTCGGCGTCACCCGCAGGGAATTCAAGCCGGAACTTATGGACGGAATCGAAGGCCTGCATTTTCACGCACTGTGCGAGCAGAACGCGGACGCGCTCGAAGCGGTCCTCGTCCCGTTCGAGGAAAAATTCGGGGAATGGATCGACCGCATGAAATGGGTAAACTTCGGCGGCGGGCACCACATCACGCGCAAGGATTACGATGTCGAGCGCCTGATCTGCATTCTCAAGGCGTTCAATCGACGCCACCCCGGAGTCCAGGTCATTCTGGAACCGGGCGAAGCCGTGGGCTGGCAGACGGGGGAACTCGTCGCGGGCGTCGAAGACATCGTGCACAATGAAATGGACATCGCTATACTCAACGTATCCGCAAGCGCCCACATGCCGGACTGCCTCGAAATGCCGTACCGTCCCATGATCCAGGGGAGCGGAAAGCCCGGAGAAAAGAAGTTCGGGTACCGCCTCGGCGGGAACACCTGCCTCGCGGGCGACATCATCGGCGATTACAGCTTCGACCATCCGCTCCGGGTGGGCGACAAAATCATCTTTGACGACATGATCCATTACACGATGGTGAAGACGACGTTCTTCAACGGCGTGAAGCACCCGTCGATCGGGATCTGGACCGAAGCCGGAAAATTCAAACTTGTACGTAATTTTACATACAAGCAATTCAAGGACAATCTATGAAAGCGATGGTCAGGACACATTCCGAAGACGAGACATTCGCCTGGGCGGAAGCCTTCGGCAAGGGCCTTCGCAAGGGCTCCGTCATCGCGCTCTACGGGAACCTCGGCGCAGGCAAGACCGTCATCAGCCGCGGCATCTGCAAAGGGCTCGGCTATGCGGGCACGGTATCCTCGCCATCCTACACGCTCGTCCACGAATATCCGAATACGCCCCCCATCTACCATCTGGACCTCTATCGTCTCACGCCGCCCGCGGACCTCGGCGAAATCGGGCTTGACCACTATATGGAAGGGGATGGCGTCACGCTTATCGAATGGCCGGAACGCCTCGAAAAAAATACGGTGGGCATAACCCACCGCGTTTACGTACAGATTTTAGACGGAGATGACCGGGAAATCACCGTTGAGCCGTCGAATCCGCAGGCGTAGCGGACGAATCTTTTACAGCGGCAGTTTCCGCGGGGAGCTTGACCCCGGCGACCGCTTTCTCCCACGATTTCCAGGTCGTTCCCGATTCCCCCATCAAAAGCAGGGGCTTCTTAAGCGTGCGCATCTCCAGCGCCGCGCCCACCGTATCCTTCGCGTTGAAGCAACTTTCCACGGAATCGAAAATATCTTCCTGAGCGGCGCGCAAGTCCTTGACGACGCCGATCCGGACAGCGCGCAGGCTATCCTGAGCGACCGGAACGTAATTCAGACTCCAAGTGCTATCGTAGCAGGCTTCCGCTTCAGAATATGCTGCGGCATCGAACAGTGTCGCGCAGCGCGCAAACACATCCGCGCTTTTGCGCTTGGTGTACTGATAATACTGATAACCGCCGAAAACGAGAGCGACTATCACGAGAAGTATGACGGCATCGGACCAGCCGACGATGACCTGTGGCTTTTTCTTTTTGTCGCCGCCCTCTTCCTCGTCTTCGGAGCCGTCATCCAGGGGATTCTTCCCCATCATGTTCATAAAGCTTATCATAGTGCCACCAAATATAGTTATAGTTATTGACCGCGCGCCGCGAGAGCGGCGAATACTTTTGCATACAGATAAATCTGTTTCAGAAGGCTCGCGAAGCCGTTCGCACGCGTCGGGGAAAGTCCGACGTTCAGCCCTATCCGCTGGAAGAACGCCGGGTCAGCGGAAAGGATTTCAGCCGGCGTCCTGTTGTCGTAAATTTTAAGAGCGAGCGCGCCCAGCCCGCGGCTAATGAGCGGGTTCGCCGCGCCGACTTCGGTGTCCATGTTCAGATGCAGAATTCCGTCCTTGAATTCCGGGACGAGGAACATCCGCGAAGCGCAGCCCGAGACAAGAAACTTCTCCGCCTTGAGCTTCGGATCCATGCCCGGATGTTCCCGGGCGAGTTTCAAAAGATATGTCCATTTGTCATCCGGATCCTTGAACGCGGAAAACTCCGCGCGGATCGCTTCCTGAACTTCTGCTATGCTTTTCAACTGCAATGCCTCAGAATAAGAACGAGCGCATTTTCCAAAGGAGGCCCGGGGTGGAACACAACACGGTGAAGAAAATCCGGAACAGGCTCAGCTTCGTAGCGGGAACGGCGGCGAGCTTATGCGCCGCACGGTCAAACTGCACGTCGGAGATAGAGGAGAAGCCGGGCTTCGCCTTCGCTATCCGGAAATGGCCTTTTCCCTGCACGAGCATCCAACGGTCGAGGACGGATTTCTCAATCCGCACGCGTTCCTCTCCCGTACCGGCGGCGAGCCATTCCTTAACGGCGCAAGCGACGACTTCCCCGCTCTTGAGCGCTTCGACGATGCCGGAACGGCTGATCGGGTTCACGCAGCTCGCCGCGTCTCCGGCCTTGAAAACGCCGTGCTCCGCAAGCGCGCGGAACGACTGTCCGCAGGCGATCGCACCGCCGTGAATGGAGAGGACCTTCGCCCCGGGATAGCGCTCCGCGAGGAACGCATTAAGCATCTTGCGCGGCGGATGGGAAAGCAGGAACCGGCGCCCGTTCACGAGTCCGACGTTGACGGTCTTGCCATCGCGCGGAAACACCCAGCCATAGCCGCCCGGAAAATATTGAGTGCCGAAAAGAAGTTCGATCTTGTGCGGATCGTGCGGAATGCCCTCGGCTATCGCGAATATGGCGGGTTCCAGGTCGAAGTTTCCAGTTTCCAGATAATCCAGCCCGGGGACGTTGCGCGTGAGTTTCGCGCCGGGGCCCGTCGCGTCTACAAGGACGCGACCGCGCACCAAAGATGACACGCCGTTTTCAAAAACTTCAGCGTTCCAGTAGCCTTCCGAATCCCGGAAAATACGGCGACAATCCGCGGAAAAATGACATTCCACGCCCTTTGCTGCGGCTGTCTCCGCCATTTCCTTGTGGAACGCCGCCCGGTTCAGAATGAAGCCGCACTCTTTTTGAGTGAAATCCACCCGGGTGCCATCCGGCGATACGAACACGACCCCGTCGAGATGCTGACGGACCCACGCCTCGTTCACAGGCCAGTGCCGCTCCAGCGCGCTTTTAGAAACGGCCTCAGCGCAGGACACAGGCTCGCGCCACGGCAGCTTGCGGTCCAGCAGGACCACGTGTGAGCCGGGAACGCCGGTGGCAATTCTGCATGCTGCGTTTAAACCGGCGGGGCCGGCGCCGCAGATGACGACATCATATTTTGCGGATGGAATTTGCTCCATAACAGGCCCAAAATAGCTTTTATTTAAAACCTTTTTCGTTTTCGCACACGGATTGATGTTTTTTTAGTTATTTTAGGGCTATTCACTTTTGGGTCATCTTTAAAAGGGATACAAGAATATGGATTTGAAATTGACCTCCAAACTCGGAATTCTCGTCCTCGCCTCTTTGGTTTCCGGCGTCGTTGCGCAAGAAACGGACTGGCGTAACAAAGACATCAATATTTCCTTCCGCGACAAGCGCATCGATGGTTTCCGTTTTGACGGAGCCAAGGCTGTAAAGGGAGTCACCGACTTCCAGCGCGTGACCGGTGACGGAGCCTCCTTCGAAAATGCCGACCTCCCCGAGGTCAATTTTCAGAACGCCGTAATGAACAATGCGGACTTCTATGGCGCGAACCTTCAAAAGGCGACAATCAGCGGCGCCGACATGCGCAGCACGGATTTCAAAAAAGCGAATTTGGAAGAAGCGAACCTTTACCGGGCGACACTCCTTGACAGCCGATTCCCGAAGGCGAACCTCAAGGGCGCCAAGATGGATGCCATGAAGGTTTCCGATGAGGCGGACTTCTCCAAGGCGGACCTCACGAACGCATCCGTGGTCGACGTGGACCTCACGCAGGCGAACTTCAGCAAGGCGAACCTCACCAACACAAATTTTTCCCGCTCCCTGCTCGGCAGCGCCGACCTCTCCGATGCAATAATGGTCAAAACGGACTTCACGGGATGCAACCTCATCAACGCGGACTTCTCCGATGTCACGCTCACCAACGTGGACTTCACCAAGGCCGGCCTCGCGCGCGCTGTTTTCAGCGGCACGGAGTTCAACAATGTGAACCTCCAAGGCGCAGACCTTTCCCTCACGACGTTCAACGACGTCGACCTCTCCAAGACTCAGCTGCAAAAGGCTTCCTTCGCGCAGTCCACCGTCAAGAACATGACGTTCAACGGCCAGGACCTCACGGGCGTCGTCTTCGATAAAGGTTCCATTTCCAAGAGCTCCTTTGAAAAGTCCACTCTCGTCGGAACCTCTTATTTCGATACGGAAGTGAGCAAGAACGTGTTCCGCGAAGCGAATCTCCAGAAAGCCGTGTTCGACGGCGCATACGTGAAGAAGGACATTTTCGACAAGTCCGACCTCACCAAGGCGAACTTCTCGAACTCCACCATCGAATACACGAGCTTCGACCTCGCCTCCATGAAAGGCGCGAACTTCTCCGGCGCGAAACTCAGCAAGGTGACGTTCCTCAACGCCGATATGGAAAACGCCAAGATCGACGCCGACACCAAGATGGAAGACGTTGACTTCTCCGGTGCGAATCTTTCCCGCGCACGCATTGAAAAGTTCACGGCTAAGAACGTAATCTACGATGCGAAAACCGTGTTCCCCGACGGTTTCGATCCGCGCCAGTACGGTTTCACCAGGCTCGGCGAGAAAGCCGCGAGCGTTGAAGTGAACAAGAGCAGCTCCGTCTCCGACCAGGCGATGCCGCAGAAGAAGAAGCGCCGCCGCCATATCGCTGATGACTCCAACATGAACGCAACGACTTCCGAATAATTGATTCACTGATATTCCCTTGAAAAGAGCCCTCCGCAAGGAGGGCTCTTTCGTTATGCCAAATCCTGTCACTTGCGATTATTATCTTATAGATATGGCGAAATCGAAGAACGATACGGAATACGTCTGCTCCGCCTGCGGGGCGGTCTTTCAGAAATGGTCCGGCAAATGTGAACGCTGCGGCGCATGGAGTACCCTTTCCGAACGCAAAGTCCAGGACACGCGCCCCACGCGCGGACTAGGCGGGGATACGTTCCAGGGGAAGGCGCTTCCCCTGAGCGCCATCGAGGCGAAGAACACGGAACGCCTGAGTTCCGCGGATTCCGAATTCGACCGCACGCTCGGCGGCGGATTCGCCCCCGGTTCGCTCGTCCTCATCGGAGGCGACCCGGGCATCGGCAAATCAACGCTCGTGCTGCAGACACTCGCGACGATGTCCGCGGCAGGCGTCAAGACGCTGTACGTGAGCGGCGAGGAAAGCCCCGTGCAGGTGAAACTCCGGAGCGAACGGCTCAAAGTCTCCGGGAGCGATCTTTTGCTCCTGTGCGAAACGGACCTCGCCCGCATCCTCGACGAAGCGCGGCGGATCAAGCCGGAGATTCTGGTGATCGATTCCATCCAGACGGTCTACAAGACGGACCTGCAAGGCACCCCGGGAAGCGTGAC
>JBAYFD010000068.1:0-8312 GCA_041667365.1 Fibrobacteraceae bacterium
CTGTTCGTGACCTCGATGATGGTGATGGAACTTTTGAAGAGCGAAGGCATCGCCTGCGACATGGTCGCCGGGCATTCCCTCGGCGAATACTCCGCGATCTGCGCCGCCGGCGGGTTCAGCTTCGAGGACGGCTTGCGTCTCGTGCGCGTCCGCGGTACCCTGATGGCGAGCGCGGGCGAAAAGAACCCGGGCTCCATGGCCGCGGTCATCGGCCTCGATGAAGCGCAGATCCTGGAACTTTGTAAGGAAGTCGCCTCCGAAGGCACCGTCGTTCCCGCGAACTTCAACTGCCCAGGTCAGATCGTCGTCTCCGGCGAAGTGAACGCCGTGAAGAAACTTGTCGAGAACTGCGCCGCGAAGAACATCCGCGCCGTTCCGCTCGCCGTTTCGGGCGCGTTCCACAGCCCGCTTATGCAGTTCGCCCAGGCAGGCCTTTCCGAAGCCATCGCCAGGACGAAATTCAACGACCTCCGCGTCCCGCTCATCGCAAACGTCACCTCCAAGCCCGTCACTTCCGGCAAGGAAATCCCGGAACTCCTCGTGCGCCAGCTCGTGAGCCCGGTCCGTTGGAACCAGTCGATGAACGAAGCGATTTCCCTCGGCGTCACGCGCGGAGTCGAAGTCGGCGCCGGTCACGTGCTCATGGGGCTTATGCGCAAGATCAGCCGCGACGTGAAGGTCACGCCGGTCGAGACCGCGGATGCGGTCGCCGCGCTCAAGGCATAAATGCGCGGATTTTTATGATGAAAATGATTCCGCAAGGGATGCGTACCCGTGTTAATTTGTTGTGTCAAGGAACGTTTTCGGAATCCTTAACAAGGAGTTTAATATGATCGATCTCAAGGGCAAGGCCGCGATCGTCACGGGAGCTTCCCGCGGCATCGGACTTGAAATCGCGACCGTCCTCGCGTCCTGCGGGGCGAAAGTCGCGATCATCGCGACCAAGGAACATCCGGACCTCGCGTCCGAGTTGTCCGCGAAGTACGGCGTGGAAGTCAGGAGCTACGGCTGCGACGTGTCCGACACGGAACAGGTGACGGCGACGTTCAACGCGATCATCGAAGCGTTCGGTGCGGTGGATATCCTCGTGAACAACGCGGGCATTACGCGCGACGGACTCCTGATGCGCATGAAGGACGCGGACTTTGACGATGTGATCCGGGTGAACCTCCGGTCGGTGTTCGTCTGTACGCGCGCCATCTGCCGCCACATGATGGGGCGTCGCGCGGGCCGCATCATCAATATGTCGAGCGTGAACGGAATACACGCCCAGGCAGGGCAGGCGAACTACGCCGCTTCCAAGGCCGGCGTAATCGGCATCACGAAGACGAACGCGATGGAACTCGCGGGACGCGGCATCACGGTGAACGCCGTCGCACCCGGATTCATCCAGACGGACATGACAGCGAAACTTCCGCCCGAGACGATTGAAAAGTTCAAGGCTGCGATTCCGCTCAAGGATGTCGGGAAACCGCGCGACGTAGCGAATGCGGTCGTTTTTCTCGCTTCGGACGAGGCACGTTACATCACGGGACAGGTTCTCGGCGTCGACGGTGGCCTCAACGCGTAAAAAATGCGTTCATTTTCGTCACGGAAGACTTTTTCACAAATCCTTTATTTAAATTTCACAAAAACCATCTACAATGGAGTTATACAATGACTGATGAAGAACTTCTTAAGAAAATCACCGACGTTGTCGTTGAAAAGCTCGGTGTCAAAGCCGAAGACGTTACGCCGGAAGCGACGTTCGTGAACGACCTCGGCGCCGACTCCCTCGACCGCGTCGAACTGGTGATGGCCCTCGAAGATGAATTCGACATCGAAATTCTCGATGAAGATGCCGAAAAGTTTCTCAAGGTGTCCGACGTCCTCGCCTACGTGAAGAACAAGGCCAAGGATAAGGCCTGATCTTTCTGGTTTAGACGAAAAAAAAGACCGGCACGGGTTGCCGGTCTTTTTGTTTTTAAAAACGGAGTAGGACTTTTATGGAGTAACGGGTCGGTCAGCCTTGACTTTAATCTTCAATGCATCGGACTGAAATCTCTTCCGTTTTTGACCAGCCGCCCGATATGACCGACTCATCGCTGAAGCTCAGGAATCGGCTCTGTGCCGTATCCGCAGAGCTTTCGTCGGCGCTCCAGAAGATCGTATCATAGCCCTTGTTGGCGTAGCCTCCATACGGAATAAGGCTGCCTGCGGCGATTGCGGAAAATCCAAACAGGTCCGTTCCGCTCGGTATGTTCTTGAAAATCTTCCACGATTTCGGAGATTTCAGACTGGTCCCTGCGGAATCACCACCATTGTTTGCTTTCACATACGCTTCGAGCGTATCCCATTCCGCATCGGTCGGAATATGCCAGCCCGAGGGACAGATTCCTTGGTGCGGAGTATGAATGACGGCATCCGCGTTTTTGTGGCAGTAAGCGGAGTCGAGTTTCATGGCTGCGGACCAGGTGTAGAGGTGCGCGTACCCGTTGCAGGTGCTGTCAAGGAATGCATTGCACACGCTATATCCCATTCTGACCGCGCCGGTGTCTATATAGTTCAGATTTTCAGCCATCCAGGTCTGCGAACCGATCACTGTCGTCTTGTAGACTTGTCCATCACGATGGTCCGTAATTTCACCGTATGAAAGGGCCGGGTTCAGATAAGTCCAGTTGGTTTTAGCCAGAGACGAACTGTAACTTTCCTTTATGGAACTCGAGGAACTGGATGAAACTCCGACCGAAGAGCTGAATCCGATGGACGAGGAACAGATAGCGGTCAACGATGTGTCGCCGGCGGAACTGGAATTTACGGCAGTTGAACTGCTTGATGTCCCGGAACCAGGATTGGCAGAGGAACTGCTTTCTGGACAGAAGTTCTCGTCTCCGCCCTTTGCGTTTGCTCCGGAGTCGTTATCGCAGGCCGAAAAAAGCAATGTACCGCAAAATACGGTTGCTGCGGCTATAACCCTAGATGGACGGAAATTCATAAAGCCTCCAGATTTATATGATCAGATGCCGCTTCGGATCAAAGAAGTAAAAATAAAATTTAACATTATTTCGGATGAGGTGGAAGAAAAACCGCTCAAGGCGGATATGCCTTGCGGGGCCGGAGGCCGTGGCAATCGCAGTGACGGATGCGCTTTGCGAAGCGTCCGTCTCGTGGTGCGTCCTCTTGGAAAAGGATCTTTTTCTATCTTGTGCGCCATGCGAGGGGGACCCCTGAAGGTGACATTGCGGCGCATTTCGCGTGTGAATGACGTCCGCCCGAAAATGCGCTTTCAGGAATCCTCCTGAGGAGTTATTCCCGTGGAGAAAAAGACGGCTTCCGAAAAAGAAGTTCAGAAAAAAGTCGAAGTTCAAAAGACGAAAAAGAAAGGCGTCATCCGCCGCATCCTGCTTAAATTCTGGTTCCGCAAGAAGACGGGGAACGGGCTCGAGGCGAAGCTCGGCTACGATTTCAAGGATCCGTCGTTCCTTGCGCACGCGCTCGTGCACCGTTCGTGGCTCGCGGGCCGCGATATGCCGTACTGGGAGAACAATGAACGTCTGGAGTTCCTGGGCGATTCGGTGCTGAACATGCTTGTGACGGAGTATCTGTATTCGACGTATCCGCATTCCCCGGAGGGCGATCTTTCGAAGTACAAGAGCGCGATAGTTTCGGGGCACGCGCTCGCGAAGTCCGCGCAGGACTGGGACTTGGGTTCGTATATGCGCATCGGCAAGTGCGAGGTGAAGGCGGGCGGGCGCTCCAAGGAAAGCCTGCTTGAGGACGCGTTCGAGGCGGTGGTCGGCGCGGTTTACCTGGACGGCGGACTTGATAAGTGCCGCAAACTTTTGCAGAAGAGCCATTTCCCCCACATCAAGAGCATCATCGAGGGCTCGGAGTTCAAGAATTTCAAGAGCCTGCTTCTGGAATTCCGCCAGGCGCGGAATCAGACGCCGCCCGAGTATGCGGTGGTGGAGGAATCCGGGCCCGAGCATCAGAAGACGTTCAAGATGATCGTGCTTCTGGACGGTTCGGAATACGGTACCGGCGCGGGCGTTTCGAAGAAGAAGGCGGAGCAGGAAGCGGCTCACGTCGCACTCGACAGGCTTGTGAAGGAAGACGAGGAAAAGGCTGCGCAGAAGGCCGCGGCGAAAGCGGCGAAGGTCGCCGCGAAGGCGAAGACCGCAGCGGAATCCGCAGCCGCGAAGCCGGAAACGGCGGCGCTGGTGAAGAACCCGCCCGCGAAGGCTTCGGCAAAGCCCGATGCGGTTTCCCCTGCCACGACGAAAGTCTGAGGTCTGTTATGAAATTTTTGAATTTATCTGTAATGTGCGGAGGGCTTGTGCTCGCTGCACTCGTCGCTATCGCGGGGCTTTCCCTTTCCGCCTGTAAGGGCACTGCCGAGAAACGCGGCGCGGAACTCCATTGCCCGGATGCGCCCGCCGTGTTCCCGGATGCGACGGGCGAGTTCGATCCGGTCGCGGATACGAATGCTGTCGCTTGCGGCACGCTCAACCTGTGGGGGAGCGAGATGCCCAAGTCCTTCAATATGTGGGAGGACTACAATAGCTTTTCCGCGGGGCTGATGTCCCTGATGTTCGATCCGCTCGTGGGCCTGCATTCGACGGAGGACCGCGAATTCGGCTTCCTCGCGGATTCCTGGAAAGTGTCCCCGGATTCGATGACGTTCACGTTTCACATTGATCCGCGCGCTCGCTGGAGCGACGGGAAGAGCGTGACCGCGGAGGACGTTCAGTTCTATTACGACGTGATCATGGATCCGAAAAATCTGACGCCGATTTTCAAGGTGGGGCTTTCTCGCTTCGACCGTCCGGTGATCGTGGACTCGCTCACCGTTTCCATCCGTGCGAAGGAAGTCCACTGGGGTAACTTCTGGGAGGCGGCCGCGCTTACTGCGTTCCCGAAGCACGTGTGGCAGGGGAAGAACTTCAACGAGATCCGCTACGACATTCCGGTGGTGAACGGGCCTTACAAAATCAAGCAGTTCCGCGAGGACCGCTTCGTGGAGCTCGAACGCCGCGCCGACTGGTGGGGCTTCCACAAGAACTGGAACCGCGGCAAGTACAACTTCGAGACGATCCGTTACCGTTTCATGGCGGACCAGACGAAGGCTCTTGAGGCGTTTAAGAAAGGCGACCTCGACGCATACGTTGTTTATACGTCTTCCATCTGGATGAAACAGACGGACTTCCCCGCGGTCGAAAAGGGCTGGGCGGTGAAGCAGAGAATCTTCAACCGCGAACCGATCGGATTCCAGGGAATGGCGATGAACCTGCGCCGCGAGCCTTTCAAGGACATTCGCGTGCGCAAGGCGCTTTCGCTTCTTCTGAACCGTAAACTCATGAACGAGAAGTACATGTACAATCAATACTTCCTGCTCAACAGTTACGTTCCCGACCTGTGGCCCGGTAATCACAACCCGGATGCCCCGACATACGATTACAATCCGGATTCCGCGCGCGCCCTTTTGAAGGAAGCCGGGTTCGTCGCGGATGCGCAGGGAATGCTCAGCAGGAACGGCAAGCCGTTCTCGATCACGTTCATCACGGCGGGCGCGGATTTGCGGCACCTTACTTTGTACCAGGAGGATCTGAAACGCGCGGGTATCGATGCGAAAATCGATCAGATGTCGCAGAGCACGCTTCGCAAAAGACTGGACGATGCGGACTTCGATATGTACTGGATCAGCTGGGGAAGCGGACGCCTGCGCGATCCGGAAGCCTCGTGGGATTCTCACACGGCGGATGCCCCGGGAACGAATAACATCACGGGTTTCAAGGATTCCGTGGTGGACCGCCTGATCAAGGAACAGAAGACGGAATTCAGCCTCGTGAAGCGCAATGAGATCGAGCGCAAGCTGGACGCGCGCCTCACGGAGCTAGTGCCTTACGTGCTTCTGTGGCAGTGCGACCATCACCGCATTTTGTATTGGAATCGCTTTGGCACGCCGAAGTACGTGTTCGATAAATTCGGTCGCGAAGACGAGAGCATTCCCGTCTACTGGTGGTATGATGCGAAAAAAAATGCGGCGCTCGACGCCGCGATGAAAGAAGGGCGGAGCCTTGAGCGCCCCGCCCCGGATGTGCATTATGCGGATTGATTCTTAAGGGAGCATTTCGAGCACGGCTTGTTTGGGCCGTGCGCCGACGCTCTGGTTCACGGGCTTCCCATCCTTGAATACGAGGAGCGTGGGTATGCTCATCACGCCGAACTGCGTGGAAAGTTCGGGCTCTTCATCGACGTTTACTTTGCCGACGGAGATTCCCTGGTTTTCCTTTGCGATTTCATCGACGATGGGCGACATCATTCTGCAGGGCCCGCACCAGGACGCCCAGAAATCGACGAGCACCGTTCCTTTTTTGTTCAGGACTTCTTCCTTGAAGTTGTTCTTGTTCAATGTTTTCACCGTCATATTGACTCCTTGTTGATTTTTTACTCCCATAGTATAGATTCTGCCGCATCCGTTTTCAGTGACTTTGTCACCGGATTCCGGTCCCGTTTTTTCACCCCGCCGCCGCTTATCTTTATATATTCATCGCATGGAAATTCTGGAAGAACTGGCTCGTCTTTTCCCAGTCTGGGACAAGCTCTCTGTAGCAGAGCGGGAATCGCTCGCCGCCGCTGTGCATACACGGCGTTTTTCCAAGGGCGAGAACATTCACGGCACGGGCGAAAGCTGCCTCGGCTTTCTGATCCTTAAAAGCGGGCGTCTGCGTGCATATCTGCTTTCGGATTCCGGGCGGGAAGTGACTTTGTACTACCTGAACGCGGGGGAGATGTGCCTCTTTTCCGCATCCTGCATGATGCGCAACATCCAGTTCGATATTTACATTGATGCAAAGGAGGATACGGATGTTCTCCAGATCCCGGCTCCGGCGTTCAAGAATCTGATGGAAAAGTCCCTGCCCGTTTCGCGTTATGTGAACGACCTTATGGCGACGCATCTCACGGACGTGATGTGGCTCATGGAACAGATCCTTTTCAAGCGTCTCGACGAACGGCTAGCGGCGCTCCTTTTAGAAGACGCCAAGGGAAGCCCGGAGAATGCGGTGACGGCGACGCACGAGGAACTTGCGGAACGCCTCGGCTCCGCGCGTGAAGCGGTGACGCGGATGCTCAAGTATTTCCAGACGGAAAAGCTAGTGAAGCTTTCCCGCGGTGAAATTCGGATAACGGATCCCGCGGCGCTTTCCGCGGTCATTGCGGAACCCCGGACTTGAAACAAAACCCCGGTATGGATTTGTTCCCTGCCTCTGTCATTGTGAAGCCGGGGACTTGAGGCAGAGCACAGTGGTATGTTTGCTTCGTGGTTCTGTCATTGCGAAGCCGCGGAGCGGCTGAAGCAATCCACTCTATGAAGAAATGTATAGATTGTTTCAGAACAAGGCTGATTCTATTTTTGAATGAGGAGTTTGTATGTACGATATCGTGATCATCGGGCGCGGCCCGGCAGGAATTTCCGCGGCTCTCTATGCGCTCCGCGCGAACCTTTCCGTCGCCGTCATCGGCAAGGACATGGGCTCGCTCGCGAAAGCAGGGAAGATTGAAAATTATTACGGGCTTGACGTTCCACTTTCCGGGGCGGAACTCGCGCGCCGCGGCGTGCTTCAGGCGATGCGTCTCGGGGCTTCGATGCCGGAAGGCGAAGTGATCGACGCGGAATTCGACTCCGGAATCTTCCGTGTGCGGACCAAAGCGGAAAGCTACGAAGGGCGGGCGCTCATCCTTGCAACGGGATCTTCCCGCAAAAGCGTTTCCGTGGAGGGCTTCGCGGAACGGGAAGGCCGCGGCATCAGTTACTGCGCCGTGTGCGACGGCTTCTTTTTCCGCGGCAAGGAAGTCGCGGTGTTCGGAAATGCGGATTATGCGCTTTCCGAAGTGAACGTGCTTTTGCCCCTCGCACGTTCCGTGACGCTTTTCACGCTCGGGCAGCCGCTCCTTGCGGAGTTTCCGGAGTCCGTGAAAATCGTGACCGCACCCGTGACGAAAATCGCGGGCGAGGGCAAGGTGGAATCCGTGGAAGCGGGCGGTGAATCCTTCGCCGTGAACGGCGTCTTTGTCGCGCTCGGCGCGGCATCGGCGACGGACCTCGCGCGGAAAATAGGCGCGGGTGTTACCGGAAACGCAATCGCCGTCGACGCGAACTTTGCGACGACCGTCCCCGGGCTTTATGCCGCGGGTGATTGCACCGGTGGAATCCTGCAGGTCTCGGTCGCCGTGGGCGAAGGCGCGAGGGCCGGACTCGCCGCCATTTCTTTTGTGCGCAAAAGTAAAGCCGCGGTGAAATAACCCGCGGCGTGATGCATTGTCCCGAGAAC
>JBAYFD010000069.1:0-8312 GCA_041667365.1 Fibrobacteraceae bacterium
GGCTACAGCTGCTCCGAAGGCTTCCGCTCCTGCAGCGACGACAGTATCCACGGCATCGTCCTGCGATGATCCGGGCATGACTCCGAAAGAACGCAGACGTTGCCGCCTCGCCCAGAGCAGCTCTACGGCTTCCACGACGACATCGACGACGAACTCGTCCGTCACGGCACCCGCGGCGTCATCCTGCGATGACCCGGGCATGACTGTCAAGGAACGCAGACGCTGCCGTCTCGCCCAGTAAGCACACGCCTCATCTGACTTCTTTAATTTGTATATAAAAGAGATCCGCGGTTCCCGCGGATCTTTTTATGCGGTCAGGGTAACAAAAAAAAGACCGGTGAAGAACCGGTCTTTTTTATAAAGGGAAAGAACGTTATTCCGCGTCCGCCGCTTCCATATCCTCGTCGGAAATTTCAGCGTTGTGGTACACGTCCTGCACGTCTTCGTCGTCTTCGAACTTGTCGATGAGATGGAGGAGCTTCTTCGCGTCGGAGCTTTCGAGCTTGACGGTGTCGTTCGGGACGTAGGTGAGTTCAGCGCTCATCATTTCGATGTTCGCTTTTTCAAGAGCGCGGGTCACGGCTTCGAACGTATCCGGTTCGGTGGAAATTTCATGCACGCCGTCTTCAGTCGACATATCGGTCGCGCCGGCTTCGAGCACGATGTTCATTATCGCGTCTTCCGTGTACTTGGTCGCATCGACGACGATGACGCCTTTGTATGTAAACGCCCAGGCGACGGAACCGGATTCACCCATCGTGCCGCCGTTCTTATTGAAAATGTTGCGGACGCTTGCCACGGTGCGGACCTTGTTGTCCGTCATACAGCGGACCATGATCGCGACGCCGGCCGGACCGCGGCCCTCGTACATCGGTTCGTCCATCGCTGCACCGGAGTTCGCTCCCGTGCCCTTGGCGATTGCGCTATCGATGTTCTTGGCGGGGAGGCTCTGGCTGCGGCCTTTCAGAATGGCAGCGCGCAACCGGGGATTCGTGTCGGGGTTTCCTCCGCCGAGTTTGGCGGCGATGGAGATTTCCTTGATAAGTTTGTTCCAGGACTTCGCACGCGCGACATCGGTTTTCGCTTTCTTGCGCTTGGTGGTTGCCCATTTAGAGTGGCCAGACATATTAGTACCTCACAAAAATTTGTGAGCGAAAAAATAGCATCTTTAAGCTATGAAAAAGGACTTTTCTGTGTAAAAAACACGACCCGGCAGGGTGGTGTCTCCTTTGAAATGACAAAATTGTCGGCTTCAGGGCCGGTCTAGCGTCCTGCGGTATTCGTCGACGGAATCCCGGTAGTCCGAAGCGGCTTTCGCGATGCGTTCCGCGATGTCCTTCTGCCCCTGTTCCGTGTTCAGATATTTTTCGTCGTCAGGGTTGCTGATGAAGCCCATTTCAACGAGGACCGCAGGCATGAATACGTTCACGAGCACCATGAATCCGGCACCGCCCGCTCCGGAGGCGAGCTTCTTGATTTTCCCGCCTTCGAACCTGTCGAGGACTTTTTCCGTGAAGACGTAGCTGTTCTGCTTGTATTTCTCGAGGCGCGCCTCGATCTTGAACCATTCGAGCGGGGAAATTTCCGCTTTGCTGTTCTCGCCGTATTCCGTGATGACTTTGTTTTCACGCCGTGCGATGGCCTTGTCCTCTTCGCTTTCCGGGTCGCGGAGCACGTACACGCGGTACCCCTCCGTTTTGTCCTTGCGCGGACCGTCCACGGCGTTGCAGTGCAGACTGATGAACAGGTCGCCGTCCCATTTGTTCGCGAGGTTCGGGCGTTCCCCGAGCTCGATGAACACGTCTGTTTCGCGCGTGAGCTTCACATCGAAGCCTTCCTCGGTGAGCACCTTCTTTAGTTTCTTCCCGACGGCGAGCGCGATGTCCTTCTCCTGACTGATCTTTCCGATGGCGCCGGGATCCTTGCCGCCGTGTCCGGGGTCGATGACTATCGTGCGCACTTCGCGGGTTCCGACGGGTTCGTTCCGGTCGTTCGCATGCACACGCGCCTTTGCCTTGGAGGACGAACTTTTTTCCGCTGCCGATGACGCGGGTTTCGCCGCTGAAGATGAATTTGTTTTTGCCGCTGTGCCTGAGCTCTGACCGGCGAAGGCTTTTTTCGCCGCCGGAGCGTTCACGCCCGTGACCGTAAGTGCGACAGTGTCCGCCGTATAGCGCCTGTCTAGCGCAGTCTCAAAAGCCGTCAGTACATCGTCCGCGGGGACCCACAATTTTCCGCCTTCCATCCGCGCGGGGACGCCTAGTTCCCGTGTCTTTTCGTTAGATACAAAGTAATTGATGCCGGGGGTGAAGGAACATTTGAAATTCTTGCCTTCGGCCTTGAACCGCTTGACGATCGGGTTCCATTCCGTGGAAAGTCCTTCCGATTTGGCGAACGCTTCCGCATCGAGCATCCATGTGCCGTCGATTTTCGAGAGCAGGGGAGTGCGCTCCGCCCCTGCGGCAAGGGCGAAGGAAACCAGGATCAGCAGTAGAACCGTCAGCGGTGCGCGGCTTTGTTTATGCGCGCAAGTGCGAGCTTCGATTCCCGGCTGATAATGTCCTGCCGTTTGTCTCTCTGATCTTTGCCTCGGCATATTCCTACTTCGAGTTTTGCGTAACGGTTTTTGAAATACAGTTTGAGCGGAATGAGCGTGAGGCCTTTCTGTTCCTTGGCCTTGCGCATTTTCTGAATTTCGGCGACATGGGCGAGGAGCTTGCGCTTCCGCGCCGGAATGTGGTTGAATCTGTTTGCGAAAAGATATTCGTCGATGTGCGAACCCACGAGCCAGAGTTCGTCCTTGTCCTCGGAGATGTCCACCCATGCTTCGTTCAGGCTGCATTTGCCGTCGCGGATGGATTTGACTTCCGAGCCGATGAGCATGATGCCGACTTCGAAGCGGTCTTCGATGGTGTAAAGGTGATTCGCCTTGCGGTTGAGAATGACCGGAGTCTTCTGTTCCTTGGGTTTGGTCATTCGTCATCCTTGACGGGCTCGAATGTGATGCCCTGTGAGAGAAGCATATCGTTCAGCGCTTTTTTGAGTTCACGGCTCGCTTCGAATACGGGCTTGATTCCTGCGTCCACGGAAACCGGTTCGCCGGTCCGGGGGTTCCGCGCCGTGTGCGCCTTGCGTGAGCGGATCTTGAAGCGTCCGAAGCCGCGGATTTCGATGTTGTTGCCTTCGGCGAGCGCCTTCGCGATGGAGTCCAGGAAACATTCGACGATCACCTTTGTATCGACCTGCGTAAGCCCGGTCCGTTCGGCGATCTGTTCCACGATCTCTTTTTTCGTGATGTTCCCTGGATTTGTCGGCATTTTCGTAACTCCGCAAAAATCAACGACTTATGTCGTAGAGTATAGAAATTTACCGTTTGCGGGTCAAGCGCTTCGCCGGTTTCTTTCCGCTGCGCGCCTGGGGCTTTCCGGAGTGTTTCGGCTTCGCGGGGACGAGCTTTGCGAATTTCGCCTGTTTGCGGGCTCTCGACGCAACATCCTTCGCGTGCTTTTCCTGTTTCGCCACTTTCTTACTTTTCGCGGCGGGCAGTTCGCTTTCCCAGCCGGTCGCGCGCTTGTGCTTGTTCGGAACGAGCTTGTCAAGCGCGATGGTGAGTTCCTTGCAGCCGTCGCCTGTCATCGCCGAAGTGACGATGACTTTTTCTTTTTTCTTTTCGAAAACTTTGAGCGCTGTGTCGACGCCAAGGTCCTTCTTATTGAGCGCGATGACGTACGGCTTTTCGGCGAGCTTCGGATGGAACTTCTTGAGTTCCTTGCGGAGCGCCTGGAATTTGGCGTAGGCGTTTTTCTCGAATCCGTCAATGACGAACAAAAGCGCGTTCGTGCGTTCGATGTGCTTCAGGAACTGGAAGCCGAGCCCGCGGCCATCGGAGGCGCCTTCGATGAGCCCCGGAATGTCCGCGACGACGAAGCTGTGATCGCCGAGCCGGATGATGCCGAGGACAGGTTCGAGCGTGGTGAACGGATAGTCGCCGATTTTGGGACGGCCGCTGGAAATTTTGTTCACAAGGGAAGATTTGCCGGCGTTCGGAAATCCGACGAGCCCCACGTCCGCCATCAGCTTAAGCTCCAGGTGGAGTTCGCGGCGTTCTCCGTTCTGCCCCGCGGTCGTCGTTTCCGGCGCCTGGAAGGAGGGGGTTGCAAAGTGGGAGTTGCCGAGTCCGCCGCGACCGCCGCGCGCCGCCACCCAGGTCTGCCCTGGGTTCACGAGGTCCGCGAGAATGTGCCCGTCGTCATCCTTGACGAGAGTCCCGCGGGGAACATCGACGAACAGGTCTTCGGCGGATGCTCCGGTGCGGTGGCTCGCGCCGCCGTCTTCGCCCATTCCCGCCTTGAATGTGTGCTGGTTTCCCATGTCGAGGAGCGTCGAATACTGCTCGTTCACGCGCAGGATTACGCTTCCGCCGCGTCCGCCGTCGCCGCCGTCCGGACCGCCGAGGGGAACGAACTTTTCCCGGCGAAAACTGCATAGCCCGTTGCCGCCCTTGCCGGAGCGGACTTCAATGTCTTTTTCGTCGAGAAACATATAGGAACCTCTTACGTATAAATTAAAAACTTTGTAAGACTCAAAGACTCAGCGCCTCGTCGAGCGAAAGCGCAATGTTCATATTCTGCACCGCGGCGCCGCTCGCGCCCTTGCCGAGATTGTCGATGACCGTCGTGACCTGGAACGATTCCGCATTTCCGAATATGTAGACGTGCGCTTCGTTCGTGTCATTGCAGGCGGTGCAGTCGAGGGAACCTGCGTCGAGCGCGGGCTCCTCCTCGTAGGGCATCACCTTAACGAAACGGCAGCCCGCATAGTGCGCTGCGATAACTTCGCGTGCGTCCTGCGGGGTCATCTTTTTCGTGAACATTTCGGGAAAGAGCACTGTCGAGACAGCCATTCCCTTGTAGAACGGACCCAGGATCGGATTGAACGCCGGCGCGTGATCAAGTCCGCAGATCTTCTGCATTTCGGGCAGGTGCTTGTGATGAAGCGCGAGCGCGTAGGGGCGCGGTGCGAAAAGCCTGGGGGATTCCCCGGGGTGTGAAACCTGCGCGCCTTCCGCTTCATAGTTTGCGATCATCTTCTTGCCGCCGCCGGAATAACCGGTGATGCTGTAGGCCGCGAGGCGCGTGCTCTTCGGGAGCAGCCCGTTCGCGATGAGCGGATAGACGCCGAGGATGAATCCCGTCGCATGGCAGCCGGGGTTCGCGATAAACGAGCTTTTCGCGATTTTTTCGCGGTGCGTGCGCGAAAGCTCCGGAAGGCCATAAGCCCAGTCCGGGGCCGTGCGGTGCGCCGTGGAGGCGTCGATGATGCGCGTCCTGGAATTTGTGCGCAGAGCGATGGTTTCCTTAGCCGCCGCGTCGGGGAGGCACAGGAACGTCACGTCCGAAGCGTTGATGAGCTTTGCCCGCTCGGAAGTTTCCTTGCGGAACTCCGGATTAATTTCCAGAAGCTCAATGTCCGTGCGCTTTGAAAGGCGTTCGCGGATCTGGAGACCCGTCGTGCCAGCCTGTCCATCGACGAAAACTCGAAAAGTCATTTCGCCCGGTTCTCCTTACTTATCCTTGCCGCAGCACTTCTTGTACTTTTTGCCGGAACCGCACGGGCAGGGATCATTTCTGCCGACGTCCGGAGTCGTTTTGTGTATGGTCGCCTGCTTCACGGCGCGGCCGTCGTAAAAATACCAAGCCCCGTTCACCTTGTGGAACTCGCCGAGTTCGTGATGATCGCGGGTGACGTTGCCCTGCTTGAAGCGGGCGATGAATTCCACCCAGCCGATGTTCTTTTCGTCTTCGGTCTTGGTGTCCACGATTTCAATGCCGAGCCATTCGGAAAGGCGGCTCCATTCATCGACGCTCTTGTCGTCGAAGTCAGTCCGCTGCGTCGTTTCTAGGGAATCCTTGAGCCACTTGATTTCGTGTTTCGCGTATGCGGAGTAGCGCGAACGCATCAGCGCTTCGGGAGTTTCGGCGAGCTTGGTTCCTTTGATGATCGGTTCGCAGCATTCGCCGTACTTTTTGCCAGAGCCGCAGGGGCAGAGATTCTGATCTTGAGACATATCGATCCTTTGTTACGGAATTTTGTTCGTAAAAGCCATTAAAGACATTTCTTAAGGAGCCAGATCTGTTCCTTGCCCTTGCGTGAAGGAAGGCTCGCCGTGGGCGTAATGCGCTCCGCGACGTCAAAGATGCTACCGAGGCGCGCGGCGAGTTCGCCTTCCGTGGTGCAGTGCGGAGGGCCCTGGAGCGTGTTGCCGTTCATGAGCGGGTAGAAAAACGCGATGACGACGCCGTCGTCCTTGAGCATCTTCTGCCAGATTTCGAGGCATTCGTCGCGGCGTCCCGGATGAATGGCGGAGAACGTGCAGTAGTCGTAGATGATGTCGAACTGCATTCCGCCCTTTTTCGGGTTCTTCGGGGAAAGTTCGAAGAGGTCTAGGTCGAGGGACTTCAAATTTTTGTATTTGCGGCTGAGTTGATCGAGCTCGTCCACTGCGGTCGGGCTGAAATCGACGGCGAGGACGTCGTGTCCCCGCTTCGCCCAGGCTTCGGCGTCGTAGCCGTAACCTGCGCCCGGCACGAGCACGCTGCCCGTTTTGGGACAGGACGGGTGCTTGAAGAATTCCTCAAGCGCCGGAGTCGCCTTTTTGAGATTCCAGTAATCTTTGCCTTCCGAATAGAGATTCTCCCAGAAGTCGGGGAGATTTTGTGTGAGCATTATTCAACCTTCCGTTGTTTGTAAGCTAACTGTCCGCAGGCGGCGAGAATATCGCGGCCCCGCGGGTTACGGATCGTGATCTGAATTTCCGCGGCGCGCACTTTTCCGAGGAAGCGATCCACTTCCTCCGGCGATGGCGCAGAAAGTGCGGGGTCTTCCCCCTGGTTGAGCACGATGGCGTTCACCTTGCAGCGGCGTGGCGCGCAGATCCGTATAAGTTCCTTGGCGGCTTCATCCGTGCAGGTGACGCCGCGGATGAGCACGAATTCGAAAGTCACATAGTCATCGGTGCGGCGGGTGTACTCGTCCGTCGCTTCCAGAAGTTTCTCGATGGGCCAGGTCCTGTTCACGGGCATCACGGCGCTGCGGCGCTCGTTGTTCGTGCTGTTGAGGCTCACGGCGAGGCAGCAGGGCGTGTTCCTGTCCACGAGTTCCTTGATTTTCGGAACGATGCCGGAGGTGCTCACGGTCATCCGCTTGCGGCCCATGTTGAAAAGTTTCTGATTGTGGAGCGTGCAGCAGACGCGGTGCACGTTTTCAAGATTGTTGAGCGGTTCGCCCATGCCCATGAAGATGATGTTCGTGACCTGCGCCGGGTTTCCGTCGCCGTCGATAGCTCCGGTGTCCGCAAGGTACCAGTTCACACGGATGATCTCTTCGAGAATTTCGCCGGCTTCGAGGTTCCGGGTGAAGCCCATCTTCGCGGTGCGGCAGAACGCGCAGTTCATCGCGCAACCGATCTGCGTGGAAACGCATACGGAAAAACGCCCGTGGGCGGGGATCATCACCGTTTCGATATGGTGCCCGTCCTCGGTCCGGAACAGCCATTTGCGGGTGCCGTCCTCGGAATCCGCGCGGTTCGCTTCCGTGAAGGACTGGATGCGGAATGCCGCGGAAAGCTTGTCCTGCGTGCTTTGCGGAATGTTTTTCATTTCCGCATAGCTCCGCGCCTGATGGCAGAACAGCCAGTTCTGAATCTGTTCCGCGCGGAACGGCTTCTCACCGGCATCCTTGAGCCAGGTTTTTAGCTCGTCCGCCGTCAGTGATTTGATGTCTTTGTAAGTTGTTTCCACAGTCCCATAAAGATAGAAAAATGTAAGAAAATTTGAAAGGCTTTAAATTCGTCGGCCGGTCCGAAAACCCCAAAAAATAAAGTCCGGAAAGAGATTCCGGACTTGTTTTCCTGTGAAAGAACGAGCTGAAAATCAGAACATCTTGCGCGGCGCTTTCTCGCGCTTCTTTTCCGGTTCTTCGGCTGCCTTTTCGCCGTCTTTCTTCTTCTTTCCCGGCTGCGCGACGGGCATCGTGGAGTGTTCCGAGGTTTCCTTGGAGCTGAACAGGGACGCGTCCTCCGCGGATACGGCGTTCGCGTTGAAATGGTTTCCGTCGCAGATTTCCGTGGGGGCGTTCCCCGAGGAATACATGCAGAGCGTGGTGTTCGTGCAGAATTCGCCCGCGACCTTGCCCGTGAAGTTACAGATGCTCCGGGTCATAAGGCCCGAAGGCACCGGGAACTGCTTTCTCGGGAGGCCCTTGTGAATTTCCTTCATCACGTCGATCCACACGGGGAGCGCGTCATCGGAACC